>JBKKAU010000747.1:0-3793 GCA_046714475.1 Thermoanaerobaculia bacterium | reverse complement strand
GGCGTGCCGAACGTCGGCGTCCACGACAACTTTTTTGCTCTGGGCGGCGACTCCATCCTCTCCATCCAGGTGATCACCCGCGCCCAGCGCCACGGCATCGCGCTGACGCCGCGCATGCTCTTCCAGTACCAGACGGTGGCGGAGCTGGCCGCCGCGGCCGGCTCGGTCGGCGGCGTCAAGGCCGAGCAGGGGCCGGTCATCGGGCCGGTGTCGTTCACCCCCATCCAGCGCTGGTTCTTCGACCAGAAACCGCCCGAGCCGTGGCACGACAACCAGGCGCTGCTGCTGGAGAGCCGGCGGCGGCTCGACCCGGCGCGGCTCGACGCGGCGCTCGCCCGGATCGGCCTCCATCACGACGCCCTGCGGCTGCGGTTCCGCCGCGGCGTCATCGGCTGGGAGCAGTGGGGAGCGGTTCCCGAAGGGACCTCGCCGCTGCTGACCGTCGACCTGTCGGCGCTGCCCGATACGGCCTGCCCGCCTCAGATCGAAGCGGCAGCCGCTGCGGCGCAGCTCAGCCTCGACCTGTCGCAAGGCCCGCTGCACCGGCCGGTGCTCTTCGACCTCGGGGATGACCGCCCCGGGCGTCCCGGCCGCTTCCTCTGGGTGATCCACCACCTGGCGGTGGACGGCGTCTCCTGGCGGCTGCTGCTGGAAGACCTGGCGGCGGCGTACGACGACGTCCCGCTGCCGGCCAAGACCACCTCGTATCGAGAGTGGTCCGAGCACCTGGCCGACTTCTCCGAGTCGGAGGTGCTGCGGCGCGAGGCCGACTGGTGGCTGGAGCGCCCGTGGACGGAGGTGGCGCCGCTGCCCGCCGACGGTCCGGCGGTGGCCTTCCGCGAGACCCTGGCCGACGAGCGGTCGGCGTCGCTGTCGCTCGACCCCGAGGAGACCCGGGCGCTGCTCCAGGAGGTGCCGCGGGTCTACAACTCGCAGATCAACGACGCGCTGCTGTCATCCATGGCGCGCGCCTTCCAGGCCTGGACCGGCTCGCCCGTGCTGCTGCTCGACCTCGAAGGGCACGGCCGCGAGGAGATCTTCCCCGACGTCGACCTGTCGCGCACCGTCGGCTGGTTCACCAGCGTCTTCCCGGTGCTGCTCGACCTGCGCGGGGCGGCGGCGCCGGGCGAGGCGCTCAAGGCGGTCAAGGAGCACCTGCGGCGCATCCCCAACGGCGGCCTGGGCTGGGGGGTTCTCCAGGCCTCGCCCGAGTCCGGCCGCATCGCCCGGCTGCCGCGGCCGGAGGTCGGCTTCAACTACCTCGGCCAGGTCGACCAGGGCCTGCCCAGAGACCTGCCGTTCGGCGGCGCGGCCGAGTCGGCGGGGCCGAACCGCAGCCCGTGGGCGCCGCGCGCCCACCGGCTGGAGTGGAACGGCAGCGTCTCGGGCGGCCGGCTCCACTTCGTCTGCACCTACGCCGAGGGGACCTTCCGCCGCGACACCGTCGAGCGGCTGGTCGAGGGGCTGGGGACGGCGCTGCGCGAGCTGATCGAGCACTGCCGCACCCCCGAGGCGGGCGGCTACACGCCGTCCGACTTCCCGCTCGCCGGCCTCTCCCAGGGGCAGCTCGACAAGGTCCTCGCGCGGAGGAAGAGGCCGCAGTGAGCGGCGGCCAGGACATCGAGGACATCTATCCCCTGTCGCCCATGCAGCAGGGGATGTTGTTCCACATCCTCCACACGCCGGGCGCCGGGCTCAACGTCCTCCAGATGAGCTGTCTGCTGGCGGGCGACCTCGACATGTCCGCCTTCCGGCGGGCGCTGGCGCGGGTGATCGAGCGCCACGCGGTGCTGCGCACCTCGTTCCTCTGGGAGGAGGTGGAGCAGCCGCTGCAGGTGGTCGACCGCGAGGTGCCGCTGCCGCTGGAGGAGCGGGACTGGAGCGGCCTCTCCGAGGAGGAGCGGCGCCGCTGTCTCGATACCTATCTGGAGGAGGACCTGGCGCGCGGCTTCGACCTCGCGCGGGCGCCGCTCATGCGGGTGCTGCTGGCGCGCGAAGGGCCGGGCCGCCACCGGCTGGCGTGGAGCCTCCAGATGATCCTCTTCGACGGCTGGTCGATGCCGGCCGTGATCGGCGAGGTGCTGCTGCACTACGAGGCCTTCCGGAGCGGCGAGGACCCGCGCCTCGCCGTGCCGCGCCGCTACCGCGACTACATCGCCTGGCTGCTGCGCAAGGACGCCGCCGCGGCCGAGCGCTTCTGGCGCGGCGAGCTCGAAAGCTTCGCCATGCCCACGCCGCTGCCCGGCGACCGCGGGCCGGGGCGCAAACCGGCCATGGCCCAGCAACGGGTCTTCCTCTCCACGGAGGCGACGGCGGCGCTCCAGGCCCTCGCCCGCGCCGAGCGGCTGACGCTCAACACCCTGGTCCAGGGCGCCTGGGCGCTGCTCCTGGCGCGCTCCTCGGGCGAGCGCGACGTCGTCCACGGCGTCACGGTCTCCGGCCGGCCGCCCGACCTGCCCGGCGTCGAGTCGATGATCGGCCTGTTCATCAACACCCTGCCGGCGCGGGTGAGGACCGGTCCCGGCGAGCCGCTCGTCCCCTGGCTGCGCGCCCTCCAGGAGCGCCAGGCCGAGGCGCGGCAGTTCGAGCACACGCCGCTGGTCGAGGTCCAGGGCTGGAGCGGCGTGCCGCGCGGCCTGCCGCTGTTCGACAGCCTCGTGGTGTTCGAGAACTACCCCATCGCCGAGGTCATGCGCGAGCGGAGCGGCAGCCTGGCGGTCGACGAGATCCGGCAGCTCGACGCCAACAGCTACCCCGTGACCCTGGAGGTGGTGCCGGGGACGCGGCTGTCGCTGCGCCTGACCTGCGACGGCGCACGTTTCACGGCCGGCACGGTCGAGGCGCTGCTGGCGCAGCTCTCCGCGCTGCTCGCTGAGATGCCGGAGCGGGCCGGGGGGGTTGTCGGCGACCTCCTCGGTCCGACGGAAGCGGAGCGGCGGCTGCTGCTTGCCGAATGGAACCGTCCCGGTCTGTCCATGCCGCCCGAGCCGCCGCTCCACCGGCTGTTCGAGGCCGCCGTGGACCGCGCGCCCGAGGCGCCGGCGGTCTCGTGCGGCGGCCTCTCGACGACCTACCGCGAGTTGGAGAGTCGGGCGAACCGTCTGGCGCGCCACCTGCGGCGGCTGGGGGTCGGTCCCGAGGAGCGGGTGGGGCTCTGCGCCGAACGCTCGGTCGACATGGTGGCGGGACTCCTGGCGATCCTGAAGGCGGGCGGCGCCTACGTGCCGCTCGACCCCGAGGTCCCCGCCGAGCGCCTCGCCTACCTGCTCGCCGATTCCGGGGTGCGCGCCCTGCTCACCCAGGAGCGGTTTCTGGAGCGGCTGCCGCAGCTTTCTGTCGTGTGTCTGGATGCGGACCCGGAGGCGATCGCGGCGGAGAGCGATGAACGGCTGGAGGGCGGGGCCGGGCCGGAGAACGCCGCCTACGTCATCTATACCTCGGGCTCGACGGGCCGGCCCAAGGGGGTGGTGGTCACCCACGCCAACGCGGCGCGCCTGCTCTCGGCGACGCGGCCCTGGTTCGGGTTCGGGCCGGACGACGCCTGGACGCTGTTCCATTCCTACGCCTTCGACTTGTCGGTCTGGGAGGTCTGGGGCGCGCTCGCCTTCGGAGGCCGGCTGGTGATCGTGCCGTACCTCACGAGCCGCGACCCGGCGGCGTTCCGGGCGCTGCTCGCCGCGGAACGGGTGACGGTGCTCAATCAGACGCCGTCGGCGTTCCGGCAGCTGGTCGCCAGCTTGGAGCTCGCCAACTCGAATGTAGGGGAGGGGCTCGCCCCCTCCCGGGCGGGGAC
>JBKKAU010000746.1:0-4488 GCA_046714475.1 Thermoanaerobaculia bacterium | reverse complement strand
TCCCGCAGGTCCTCCAGCAACTCGGCCGGCACCGTGTCGCCGCCCACGAAGACGGCGCGCATCCTCCCGACGTCCGGCGCCTGGATGCCGCGGCGGCGGAGCGCATCGATGATTCCCTGCATCAAGGCGGGCACGGCGTGCAGGCAGGTCATCTCTCCGAGGTGGTCGACCACTCTCTCCACATCGAGGGTGGGCCGCAGGGGAAAGAGCACGGCCGTGCCGCCGGAGAGGAGCGGCGACAGCAGCTCGAAGAGCGAGATGTCGAACGTGGAGAGCGCCAGGCAGGGCATGCGGTCGCCCACCGTGAACCCGAACCGCTCCTGCGTGGCGGCGAGGGTGGCGGCGAGCATGCCGTGCTCGACCTGCACCGCCTTGGGCCGGCCGGTGGTCCCCGAGGTGTAGATCCGGTAGGCGAGATCGCCGGGAGCCGGGACTGGCGAGACGCCGCTCTCCTCCAAAGCCCCTTCTCCGTCCAGCAGGACGACCCGGGCGCCGTGCGGCGGCAGGCCCGCCAGCAGATGCGGCTGGGTGACCAGCACCGGAACCGCCGAGTCCTCCAGAAGGAAGGCCAGCCGCGCCGGCGGGTGAGCGGGATCGAGCGGCACAAACGCGCCGCCCGACCGGAAGATCCCGAGCACGGCCACGGCCAGCTCCGGGCCGTGCTCAATACAGAGCCCCACCGGGACCTCCGGCCCCACCCCCAGAGCGCGCAGGCGCCCGGCGAGGATACCCGCCCGGCGGTCGAGCTCGCGGTAGGTGAAGCTCTCCCCCTCGCTCGCGGTGAGGACCACGGCCACAGCGTCCGGCGAGCGCCGCGCCTGCGCCGCGAACAGCTCGACCACTCCCGGCGCCGCCGGGGCAGGCGCGGCGTTCCACTCGCTCTGGAGCTGGTGGCGCTCGCCCTCGGACAGCAGGGGCAGCTCTCCCGGACGCCGGTCGGGCTCGGCCGCCACGGTCTCCAGCAGCGTCAGCAGATGCCCGGACAGGCGGAGGATCGCGGGGGGATCGAAGAGATCGCGGGCGAAGGCGAACGTGGCGCTCAGCCCGTCCCCCTCCGGCACGACGGTCAGCTCCAGGTCGAACTTCACCATCGCCGTCTCAATTTCCATCGGCGACAGCGACAGCCCGGGCAGCTCGATCCCCTGGTAGGGGAAGCTCTGCAAGGTGAACAGCACCTGGAACAGCGGGGTGTGCGCGAGGCTCCTCTCCGGAGCGAGCTCCTCGACCAGCCTTTCGAACGGTACGTCCTGATGCAGCCAGGCGGCGAGCGCGGTCTCGCGCACCCGGCCGAGCAGCTCGCGGAACGTGGGTGTACCGGTCAGGTTTCCACGCAAAACCAGCGTGTTGACGAAAAATCCGATCAATCCCTCGGTCTCGATCCGGTTGCGTCCGGCCACGGGCGAGCCCACGGCGAGATCGTCCTGTCCGCCATGGCGCGCCAGGAGAGCCTGAAAGCCGGCCAGGAGCACCATGAAGAGGGTCGCCCCCTCGCTCCGGGCGAGGGCCTCCAGCCGCCGGGTGAGCCCGGCCGGCACCCGCACCGTCCGCTCCGCGCCCCGGAAGCTCTGCACCGCGGGCCGCGGGTGGTCGGTGGGCAGCTCGAGGAGCGGCGGCAGCCCGGCGAGCTGCCGCCGCCAGAAGTCGATCTCCTGCTCCAGGACCTCGCCGTGCAGCCAGGAGCGTTGCCAGACGGAGAAATCCGCATACTGCACCGGCAGCTCTGGCAGGGGCGACGGCCGGTGCACGGCGAAGGCCGGATAGAGCGCGGCGACCTCGCGCACCAGGATGCCCATGGACCAACCGTCGCTGGCGATGTGATGCTGGGTCAGCACGACGGCGTGGTCGGTCTCGCCGAGGCGCAGCAGCAGAGCGCGCATGAGTGAGCCGCGCGTGAGATCGAAAGGCCTGCCGGTCTCCGCCGCGGCGAGGGTTCGCGCCAGATCCTCGCGCGCGCCCTCCGGCAGCGCCGACAGATCCACCACGGGAAGCAGGAAGGGCTCGGCCGGCTGGATCACCTGCGCCGGCGCGCCGGCGCGCGCGGCGAAGACCGTGCGCAGCGCTTCGTGGCGCCGCACGATCTCGCCGAGCGTGAGCGCCAGCACGCGGGAGTCGAGCGGTCCTTCTGCACGCAGAGCTGCTGCGATGTTGTACAGCGGGCTTCCCGGTTCGAGCTGATCGATGAACCAGAGCCGCTCCTGGGCGAACGACAGGGGCAGGGTCCCCTCGCGCGGCGCCGGCACCAAAGGCGGAGCGGGCGACGACGTGCCCGCCCGCCGCGCCGCCTCGATCCGGGCGGCGAGGCCCGCCAGGCTGGGGGCCTCGAAGACGTCGCTCAGCGGCAGCTCGACGCCCAGGACGTCGCGCAGACGCGACGTCACCCGAGTGGCGAGGAGGGAGTGGCCGCCCAGCTCGAAGAAGTTGCCCTCCGCCCCGATCCGGTCGAGCCCGAGAAGCTCGGCCCAGATGCCGGCGAGGATCTCCTCGACCGGCGTGCGCGGTGCCAGATAACCCTCCCCGCCGGCGGACCGCTCCGGCGCAGGCAGAGCCTTCCGGTCCACCTTGCCGTTGGGGGTGAGGGGCAGGGTATCGAGGAGCACGAAGGCGGACGGCACCATGTAGTCCGGCAGCCGCTCGCGCAGGGCGGCGCGCAGGCCCTCGGCGGTGACGTCGCCGGCCGCATAGGCGACCAGACGCCGCTCGCCGGGAGCATCTTCACGCGATCGATCCTCGCGCACCAGCACAGCCGCCTCGCGGACCCCGGGCAGCGCCAGCAGCGCCGCCTCGACCTCACCCGGCTCGATGCGGAAGCCGCGGATCTTGACCTGGCCGTCCAGACGGCCGAGGAACTCCACCGCGCCGTCCAGCCGCTGGCGGACGAGGTCGCCCGTCCGGTAGAGCCGCCTACCGGGAACCGCTCCGAACGGATCGGGCACGAACCGTTCTGCGGTCAGCTCCGGCCGAGCGTGATAGCCGTGCGCCACGCCGTCGCCGCCCAGGTAGAGCTCGCCCGGCACGCCGGCCGGCTGCGGGGTGAGCCCCGCGGCCAGGACGTACAGGGTGCCGTTGGCCAGCGGCCGGCCGATGGGGACGGTCTCCCCCGGCGGCGCCGTCTCCACCCGCTGCCAGGTGGCGAAGGTCGTCGTCTCGGTCGGGCCGTAGACGTGGAGCAGACGCGCGGGCGGACCGCTCCGCAGCACCGCGCGCACCGCCGCGGGATCGACCATCTCGCCGCCGAAGAGCACGCAGCGCAGCGGCGCGAAGCCGTCCGGCACTTCGCGCGCGACCTGGTTGAACAGGGCAGTGGTCAGGAACATCACGCCGACGCCTTCGCGATGCAGCGCGGCGGTCAGGCGCTCGGGCGACAGGGTGGTCTCGCGCTCGATGCCGACCAGCCGGCCGCCGTTGAGCAGCGCGCCCCAGACCTCGAAGGTGGCGGCGTCGAACGAGCTGTTCGAAGCCTGCGCCACCCGGTCGTCCGGGCCGAGCTGGACGTAGTCGGTCCCGCGCACCAGGCGGACAACGGCGTGGTGCGGCACCACCACCCCCTTGGGCCGGCCGGTCGAGCCGGAGGTGTAGATGACGTAGGCCGGATCGCCGGGCGAGGAGAAGCCCGCGAGCGCGGCAGGCTCCTCGCCGGCCGCTGAGTGGTCGATCAGCTCGACGCGCAGCTCCTCGCGGATGGGGAGCCTTTCGGCCAGCCCCTCCTCCGCGACCAGCACGGCGGCGCCGGTGTCCTCCAGCATGAAGGCGAGCCGCTCCTCCGGATAGCTGAGGTCGAGAGGCACATAGGCGCCTCCCGCCGCGAGGATGCCGAGCATTCCCACGACCATCTCCGGCAAGGATTCGGCGCAGAGGCCCACCGGCGAGCCGGGGCCGACGCCCGCCTGGCGCAGCCGGTGCGCCAGCCGGCGCGAGCGGCGGCCGATCTCCCCATAGGTGAGCTGCCGGCCGCCGAAAGCCACGGCCACGGCGTCCGGAGAGCGCTCCGCCTGCTCGGCGAACAGCTCGTGGACGCAGGCCCGCGGATAGTCGCCGGCCGTGGCGTTCCAATCCGCGAGCTGGAGGGTCTCCGCGGCGGTGAGCAGCGGCAACTCCGCGATCGCGCGATCCGCTCCCTCCGCCATCCCGGCGAGCAGCGCGGCGAGGTGCTGGAGCAGGCGTTGCGCCGCATCCCCATCCACACGGGTACGGTCGGTCTTCAGGAGCAGGGTGAGCTGCTCCGCCCCGAGGATGGCCAGGGTGACGGGATAGTTGGTGCTCTCGTAGCTGCGCAGGTTGCCGATCCGCAGGCCGCCGGAGCCGCCATCTTTGGCGTCAGGGTAGTTCTCGAAGACGTAGAGCGTCTCGAACAGCGGCGAGCCGGCGGGCAACTCGCTCCAGCGCTGGATCCGGGCCAGAGGGGTGTGCTCGAAGTCCTGCCGGGCGAGCTGGCGCTCCTGGAGGCGCCGCAGCCAGGGGGCCAGGGGCTCGGCGCCGTCCACCCGCACC
>JBKKAU010000745.1:0-5646 GCA_046714475.1 Thermoanaerobaculia bacterium | reverse complement strand
GGCCAGGACGTCGCGGGGGCCTTGAACGCCCTCTGCCGGCGTGAGGGGGCCCCCCTGTTCATGGCCCTCCTGGCCGCCATCGGCGTGACGCACCGCCGCCATGCCGGCCAGCGGGACCTGGTGGTGGGCTCGCCCATCGCCAACCGCAACCGCGCCGAGATCGAGGGGCTGATCGGCTTCTTCGTCAACTCGCTGGCGCTGCGGGTGGACCTGGCGGGCGATCCGGCGTTCGGCGAGTTGCTGGCGCGGGCGCGGGAGGCCGCCAACGGCGCCTACGCGCATCAGGACCTGCCGTTCGAGCGGCTGGTCGAGGAGCTGCACCCCGAGCGGGCGCTGGGCCGCAACCCGGTCTTCCAGGTGATGCTCGCGCTCCAGAACGCGCCGCCGGGCTCGGTCGACGTCCCCGGCCTCGATCTGGAGCCGCTGGAGGCCGAGACGGGCGCGGCGCAGTTCGACCTCACGGTCGACTTCTACGAGCAGCCTTGGGGTCTGGCGGGGCGGATCGGCTACGCGCTGGAGCTGTTCGACGCGCCGACGGTCGATCGTCTGGCGGTCCATTTCGCGAACCTGCTCGCCGCGGCGGCGGCCGAGCCCGGTCTCCGGGTCTCGGAGCTGCCCCTCCTTTCCGAGCCCGAGCGGCACCAGGCGCTGGCGGAGTGGAACGACAGCCAGGAGGAGCCGTCGGTCCCGGTCCCCGTCCACCGGCTGCTCGAAGCACATCCGCCCGACGCCGTGGCGGTGGTCCTCCACGACCGGCAGCTGACCTACGGCGATCTGGTGCGCCGGACGAAGCGCCTCGCCACCCACCTGCGGACTCTGGGGGTGGGGCCGGAGGTCCGGGTCGGGGTCTGCGCCGAGCGCTCGCCCGAGGCGGTGGTCGCGGTCTTCGCCGTGCTGGAGGCGGGCGGCGCCTATGTGCCGCTCGACCCGCAATACCCGCCGGACCGCCTGGCCTACCTGCTGGAGGACTCCCGCGCCGCGGTCCTCCTCGGCAGCGAGCCCATCCTGCGCCGGCTGGAACCGGCCGTGCCCGCCATGCCGGTCGTGGACCTCGACTCATTCCAGTTCCACGGGGAAGGGTGCGGGGCGCCGGCGATCGAGCCGGAGAGCGCCGCCTACGTCATCTACACCTCGGGCTCGACCGGCCGGCCCAAGGGGGTGGTCTCGACCCACCGCGGGCTCGCCAGCTCGGCCGTCGCCTGGACCCGGCGCTATGTGCGCCGCACGCCCACCCGCTGCCACCTGCAGATCGCCGGGCTCTCTTTCGACGTCTTCACCGCGGACCTGATGCTCGGCCTCTGCTGCGCCGGCTCCCGCCTGGTGATCTGCCCGGCGGAGGTGGCGCCTTCAGCGCGGGAGACCTACGAGCTGATGCTGCGCGAGGGCGTCGATTTCCTCGACCTCGTGCCGGCGCTGTTCAAAGGGGTGGTGGAGCATGCCGAGTCGATCGGCGCCTCGCTCGGCTTCCTGCGCCTTGTCATCGTCGGCGCCGACGCCTGGCCGGCCGGCGACCGCGAGCGCGCGGCGCGGGTCTGCGGCCCCGGCACCCGCCTGGTCAACGCCTACGGCGTCACCGAGTCGACGGTGGACAGCTGCGCCTTCGAGGCCTCCGGCGAACGGCCGTCCGCCGGGCCGCTGGTGCCGATCGGCGTGCCGCTCGCCAACACGCGTCTCCATCTGCTCGACGCCTCGTTGCGGCCGGTGCCGGCCGGGGTCGTGGGGGAGCTGTGCATCGCCGGCCGCAGCCTGGGCCGCGGCTACCTCGGACGGCCCGGCCTCACGGCCGAGCGTTGGGTCCCCGACCCGTTCGCCGAGCCGCCGGGCGCGCGCCTCTACCGCACCGGCGACCGCGCGCGCCGGCTGGCGGACGGCACGGTCGAGTTCCTGGGGCGGATCGACCACCAAGTCAAGGTGCGCGGCGTGCGCATCGAGCCGGGCGAGATCGAGGCGGCGCTGCGCGCCAACCCCGAGGTCCGGGACGCCGCCGTGGTGGTGCCCGAGGAGAGCGGGCCACGGCGCCTGGTGGCCTGGGTGGTGCCCGCGACGCCTGCGGACGCCGGGCTCGACCTGTCCGGCCTGCGCGGCTTCCTGCGCGAGACGCTCCCGGACGCCTTGATCCCGTCGGCCTTCCTGCCGCTCGACGCGCTGCCGCTCACGCTCAACGGCAAGGTGGACCGCGGCGCGCTCTCCCGGCGGCCGGTCATTGACGGCGACGGCGGCGGCGGGCAGGCCGGGTTCGTCGCGCCGCGCGGCCCGGTCGAGGAGATGCTCGCCGGCCTCTGGGGCGAGGTGCTGGGCAGCCCGTCCGGGATCGGGATCGGCGCGCGCGACGACTTCTTCGGCCTCGGCGGGCACTCGCTGCTCGCCACCCAGGTGGTGTCGCGGATCCGCCAGGTCTTCGGCGTCGACCTGCCGCTGCGCGCGCTGTTCGAGGCGCCCACGGTCGAGGGCCTCGCCGCCCGCATTGCGGCGATGCGGCGGGAGGCCCGCGGTCTCCAGGCGCCACCGATCGTGCCGGCGCCTCGCCCATCCCCCGATCAAAGCGAGCTGCCGCTCTCGTTCGCCCAGGAGCGGCTCTGGCTGTTCGACCGCATGCAGCCGGGGCTGCCGGCCTACAACGTCCCGGGCGTCGAGCGCTGGCGCGGCCCGTTGCGCGTCGAAGTCCTGGCGCGCGTGCTCGACGAGATCGTCGACCGGCACGAGTCGCTGCGCACGCGGGTCGGCACCTCTGCCTCCGGCCAACTGGTGGAGGTGATCGATCCGCGGCTCGCGGTGCCGGTGCCGGTGGTGGACCTCCAGGGTCTCCCAGAGGCGGCGCGAGAGGCCGAAGCCCGGCGGCAAGCGGAGGAGGAGACCTGGCGGCCGTTCGACCTGTCTCGGGGTCCGGTGCTGCGGGCCTGCGTGCTGCGGCTCGCGCCCGACGACCATGTGACCGTCCTCACGCGCCACCATATCGCCTCCGACGGCTGGTCCATGGAGGTCTTCTCCCACGAGCTGGCGGTGCTCTACGACGCCTTTTCGCGGGGGATGCCGTCGCCGTTGCCGCCGCTGCCGGTGCAGTACGCCGACTTCGCCGTCTGGCAGCGGCGCTGGCTCTCCGGCGCGGTGCTGGAGGAGCAGCTCGGCTGGTGGCGGGAGCGGCTGGCCGGAGCGCCGGCCCTGCTGCAGATCCCGACCGACCGGCCGCGGCCGGCGGTCCGGGCGTTCGAAGGCGCCATCGTCTCGCTGCCGGTGCCCGTCCCGCGGGCGCTGGCCCTCGAAGAGCTCTGCCGGCGCGAGGGCGTGACCGTGTTCATGGCCCTGCTCGCCGCATGGGACGCGCTGCTCTCCCGCTACGGCGCCGGCACCGACGTGGTGGTCGGCTCGCCGGTCGCCAACCGCCACCGCATCGAGGTCGAGGGGCTGATCGGCTTCTTCGCCAACACCATGGTGCTGCGGACCGACCTGGCGGGCGATCCCACGGTGCGCGAGCTGCTGGGCCGCGTGCGGGAGACGGCGCTCGGCGTCTACGAGCACCAGGACACCCCTTTCGAGAAGCTGGTGGAGGAGTTGCGGCCGGAGCGCAGCCTGTCGCACACGCCGCTCTTCCAGACGATGATCGCCCTGAACGAGCTGAAGGGAAACGGGGGACCAGAGCGGGAGGAGGCGGGACCGCCGGCCCTGGAGAGCCGTCCGTTCGGCGGCTCACGGGCGATGTCGCGCTACGACCTGGAGCTCTACGTCTTCCGGGGTCCGGCCTTCCTGGAGCTGGCGCTGGAGTACAGGATCGACCTGTTCGACGCCACGCGGATCTCCCGCATGCTGGGGCACCTGTCGGCCCTGCTGGAGGCGATGGCGGCGGACCCCGGCCTGCCGCTCTCGCGCCTTTCCTTCCTCTCCGAGGCCGAGCGGCACCAGCTCGTGCTGGAGTGGGGTAGTGCAGGCGATGTCGATCGGGTGCCCGGCGAGGAGAGCGTCCTCGACCTGTTCGAGGCCCAGGTGGCGCGCTCGCCGGGAGCCGTCGCGGTACGGCGGGGCGATGATCCGGAGGCCCCGGCCTGGACCTACGGCGAGCTGGACCGGGCCGCCGCGGCGGTCGCTGCGCGGCTCCGAAGTCTTGATGCCGGGCCGGGGGTGCGCGTCGGACTCCTGGCCGGCCGTACGCCCGAGGCGGTGGCGGCGCTGCTCGGGATCTGGAAGGCCGGCGGCGTCTACGTGCCGCTCGACCCGGCGCATCCTCCGGGACGCCTGGAGCTTCTGCTCGGCGATTCCGGCGCGCGTGTCCTGTTGACCGAAGGGTCTTTTCTCGACCGGCTCGCGGCCGTCGAGCACGGCGCCGAGATCGCGCTCCTGGAAGACCTCCCCCCCTCTGACTCCCCTCTTCCGGGGAGGAGGGTGAGGGCCGGCGACGTCGCCTATCTGATCTACACCTCGGGCACGACCGGGATTCCCAAGGCGGTGATGGTGGAGCACGGCAGCCTGCTCCACACCCTGCGGGCGTCCCAGGCGCTCTTCGGCTTCGGTCCCGCCGACGCCGTGACCTGCCTGTCGCCGTTCTCGTTCGACGTCTCCCTCTTCGAGCTGCTCGCGCCGCTGCTCGCGGGGGGCACTCTCGTCCTGATGGACCTGCGGCCGGCGCCGGACCTCGGCCGGCTGGCGGCGGTGCTCGAGGAGGTGGACGTCTTCCACGCCGTGCCGGCGCTGATGCGGCAGGTGGTGGAGACCGTCCGGGGCAGACCTGTCCGGCGGCCGCGCGCGGTCTGCATGGGTGGCGAGACGGTGTCTCCCGCGTTGCTGGCGGACCTGGCGGAGGTCCTGCCCGATGCGCGGCCGTGGGTGCTCTACGGTCCGACCGAGGCGACGGTATTCGCCACCGCGCAGAAGATCCACGAGGGGGACGTCCACCGGAGCTGGCCGGGCACCTGGCTCGGGCGTCCTCTCCCGGGCTTCACGCTCCGGCTCCTCGACGCCGGCCAGCCCGTACCGGCTGGCGTGGCGGGCGAGCTGTACCTCGGCGGCCCCTCGGTGGCCCGCGGCTACTCCGGGCGGGAGGGCCTCACGGCCGAGCGGTTCGTGGAGATCGACGGCGGGCGCTTCTACCGCACCGGCGACCTCGCCCGCTTCCTGCCCGACGGAGCTCTGGTCTATCTCGGCCGCATCGACGACCAGGTCAAGGTCCGCGGCTTCCGCATCGAGCTCGGCGAGGTCGAGGCGGCGCTCGGGGCGCTGGCGGGCGTCCGGCAGGCCGCCGTGGTGGCGCGGGGCGAAGGCCCGGACCGGCGGCTGGCGGCCTTCGTGGTCTCCGAGGAGGCCCTCGATCCGGTCCGGCTGCGGGACGGTCTCCGGGCGTCGCTCCCCGAGTACATGGTCCCCGGCGAGATCACGGCGGTTGCCGAGCTGCCGCTTTCCCCCACCGGTAAGGTGGACCGCCGCGCCCTGGCGGCCCTGGTGCCGCGGGCCGACGCCGCGGCCCGCTCCGACGCCCCCCGCACCGCGACCGAACAGCTCGTCTCCCGCATCTGGGCCGACCTGCTCGGCGTCGGCACGGTCGGGGCGCACGACAACTTCTTCGACCTGGGAGGTCATTCGCTACTCGCCACCCAGGTCCTCTCGCGGGTGCGCTCCGCCTTCCGGCTGGACCTCCCGATGCGGGTCCTGTTCGACCGT
>JBKKAU010000744.1:0-9217 GCA_046714475.1 Thermoanaerobaculia bacterium | reverse complement strand
GCCGACGTCTCGGCCATGGACGGCTACGCCCTGGCCGGCCCGGTGCCGCCCGGCGAGCGGCGGCCGGTGGCGGCGACGATCGTGGCCGGCGACCCGCCCGGGTTCGAGCTCCGGCCGCCGGCCGTGGCGCGCATCATGACCGGCGCCCCGGTGCCGCGCGGGGCGGACCGGGTGATCCCCGTCGAAGCCAGTGATGGAGGGAAGGAGGAGGTGGCCTTCACCGCCGAGGCCCGTCCGGGGGACCACATCCGGCGCCGGGGGGTGGTGCTGCGCGCCGGCGACCCGCTGCTCCCGGCCGGCGCGCGGCTCACCCCGGGCGCCCTCGCCCTGCTCGCCACGCACGGCCACGGCGCCGTCCCCGTCCACCGCGCGCCGGCCGTCGCGGTCCTGGCCACGGGCGACGAGGTGGTCCCGCCCGAGACCGAGCCGGCGCCCGGGCAGCTCCGCGACTCCCACACCGACTTCCTGCTCGCCGCCGGCGCCTCCCAGGGGCTGCGCTTCCGCTCGCTGGGCATCGCCCCGGACCGGGTCGAGCCACTCACCGCCCTGGTGGAGGAGGGGCTGCGGAGCGACGTCCTGCTGCTCTGCGGCGGGGTCTCGATGGGCGAGCTCGACCTGGTCGAGGGGGTGCTCGCCGCGCTCGGCTGCCGGACGGTCTTCGACGCCGTAGCGATCCAGCCGGGCAAGCCGCTGGTCTTCGCCGTCCACGACGGCGGGCTGGTCTTCGGCCTGCCGGGCAACCCCGCCTCGGTGATGGTGAGCTTCTGGCTCTTCGTGCGTCCGGCCCTGCGCCGGCTGATGGGGATCGACGACGCCTGGTGGCAGGGCACGCTCCCCGGCGTCCTCGCCGCGCCGCTCCCCGGCGCCGGCCCGCGCGACCGCTTCCTCCCCGCCGAGCTGGCTTTTCGGGACGGCGCGGTCCACGTCACCCCGGTCCGGCCCAAAGGCTCGCACGACCTCGCCGCCTTCGCCCGCGGCACCGCCCTGGTGCGGGTGCGGGCCGGAAGCGCTCCGGCGCCGGCCGGCGCGGCCTGCGAGGTGCTGCCACTGGTCTGAGGAGGAGGGGAAGGGACATGAAAAGGGGGGGCCTTGCAGCCCCCCGGACATCTACGACGATTGGAATGGGCCGAGGTCAGCTCTGCGGAGAGCGGGGCTTCTGGCTCTCCCCTTCGCCGCCCGTCTTCTTGGCCTTGCGGCGGCGCGCGCGCGGCTTGAGCCCGAACTCCAGGAGCCGCTCGCTGGTGGGTCCGAAGTTGCTCTGGAGAGCCGCGGCGAGCCGGCTGCGGACATTCCGCGCCCGTTGATCGATGTCCCGGCGCTTGGCGTTGGTCTCCCGCAGCTCCGCCTCATGGAACCCCCGCTGGCTCTCCAGTGTCCGGCCCATGGCCACGAGATCCACCAGCTCCTTGTGGTACACCCCGAGGTGAGGCATCGCCTCCAGGTGCGGCGTCAAGTTGGTGCCCAGCACTTCACACAGGTTCATCTGCTCCGCAAACGACAAAGTAGGCATGGTCTTTCTCCTTGTCTCGAGTTGAAACGTTGTACAGCTCCTGCCGGGTCCCGGGACCTTTCCGCGGTCCTGGGACTCGACGCTTCCTACGATTCCGGACGCCTCGGCCACGCGCCGGACGCCGCGGATGACTTGCCGAACGCTCCGGCGGCTTGCCGGATGGCTCGGATTGCTTCCCGAGCGCTCCGGCTCCTTGCCGAACGGCTCGGATTGCTTGCTGAACGCTCCGGCTGCTTGCCGGATGGCCCGGATTACTTTCCGATCGCTTCGGCTGCTTGCCGGACGGCCTGGATCGCTTGCCGAACGCTCCGGCTGCTTGCCGGACGGCCCGGATCGCTTCCCAAACGCTTCGGCAGCTTGCCGGACGCTCCGGCGGACTACCGAGCGCCTCGGCTTGCTGCCGGCGGCCCCCGGCTCAGTGGCGACCCATTCAGGCAACAAACCAGACCCCTCTTGCCAGAGTCGGCCATGGAACACCTCCTTTCTCCCGAACTGCGAGCGCAGGCTACAAGGAGAATGTGGCAAAGTCAACACCTTTGGTTCTGATTGGGCAACTAACCTGCGGACGGTTGCCTTGAAGAGCCTTGTAATGGCGATCCTCTCTCGCATGTTTTGCAGAAAAAGCAATTCGGTGCTCGCAGGGCAATCTGCCCTCGCGCTGTTCTGAGAGGGATGAAGGGGTGTGGAGTTGTCGCGGACGGGCGTGCAGCCCCTGGGCCGGGTGGCCGTCCTCAAGCAGCGATACGAGGACCGGCTGGAGCAGCCGAAGAAGAGCTGCGAGCCGGGTTCCACGAGCCCATGGGTGCGCAAGGAACTCTGCGAAGCCTGCGCCTGGTTCTTAGCACCTATTAGGAGGCGTTGGAGAAGCTACGGTCCGGGGAACGGACGGCCATCTTCCTGGCTGGGAACTTCCCGCTCGCGTTGCCATCGTGCCGGTATAGCCTTCCTTGAATACGTCTTGATCGTTTGGCCCGAGAAGCCTCGGGTGTGGGTGAGGTCTGTGTTGGCTCGACTCGCCTGATCTCGCCAGGCGATAAGCCGTCCTCTTGAGCCACTGCTTCGGGCAATTCCCGGGATTAGTCCCTGCATCAGCGGCTGTGAGGTCCTTGAGGGCATGCCGATCGGGGTCGTCGGGGTTGCTCGTCGGAGTCTCCCCTGGCTGGTTTCTCCAAGAGGCTGGTCCCTCTCCGGGACGCTCGGTCGAGGTTTGATCGGCTGTCTGGTTGCCAGAAGGGCTGGCCGTCGCGTGGGCGCTTGGGGGGACTTTCCGGGTGCTCCGGCTGGCTTGGTCGGCTAGGCATGCTCTTTCAACAGGCCACAAGCTGTTCACTCCGTCGATGGCCGGCCTAGAGCTCTGGGAGCCTAGAGATTTTCTCTAGGATTAGCCTAGCACTATGGATGAGAATTGGATTGGTATCAGATCCTATGCTGGGCATGAGTTGGGCATGCGTACTGTACGACATTGATGGAGCATTGATGAGGGTGTTAGGTCAGGTATGGATCTAGGTATAGGTTAGGTGCCGATGAGGCATCGATGAGAGTAGCAATGAGACTAGCGATGAGAGTAGCGATAGTGATAGAGGTATCTATGAGAGTGGCGATGCGAGTAGCGATGCGAGTGGCGATGAGGTATCGATAAGGCGTTGAAAGCATTGATGAGGCATCCAGTAAGGTGCGCATGAGACACCCAATATCCTAGACATCCTAGAATCTTGCCCGTGGGGCTTGACGGGGCTCTGGTTGTCTAGGTACTCTAGTCCTATGAAAGACGACTCCCTATCCCTTGCCGAGGTGCAGGCTGAGCTGGAGAGGATCCGGGCTGAGTTGCAACAGAAGCGAGCAGAGATAGAACTCCTTGAGGCGGATGAGGCTCAGACCCTGGCCTTTGCTGCCCGGTTTCAGGCGATCTTGCGGAACAAGGAGTCAGCGCCCGCAAGGAGGACTTCTAAGTCGAGCTCGTCTGCTGTTCGCTCCAAGTCGCGGGCACGCCGCCCGGTTACTGCGCCGCCCAAGCCACTTACTGTGGAACAGCGGGCGATCCATGAGCTTGAGAAGGCAGGCAAATTCCTTGGTATGCCTGAGCTCGTTCAACTGATGGAAGCCAGCGGGTACAAGGCCGGAGGAGGCGGAAAGGTTTACGACCAAGTGTATGGGTCCTTGCACCATGCCCTAAGAAAGAAAGATGCTCGCTTAGTCCGCGAAAATGCAAAATGGGGTCTGCGCGAGTGGCTGCCTTCTGGGTGAGACAGTCCAGGCGTAGATCCTGCGAGGAGGTGACGGCAATGAACCAAAGGAGGCAGCTAAGCCCTTGCCGGGTGCCCGGTGCTGGTAGGGGCTTTAAGCGGGAGGAGTAAGAGAGGCCGGCTACCCTAGGGAGTCTTGACGGATACCTGGGTAGCGCGGCCAGTCGGGCGGCGTGGTTGGGGGCGGTCCCGTAAGGGGCCGCTCCCGCTCCGTCCTTTTTGATTTTAGGCGTGATCTTCCGGGAGGTCAAATTGCACTTACCGGAATAGAGGGGCTATCTCTACGGGGGATCGGTGCCCGCTGTTCCTGACTTGCTGCGGCTGTCTCTGGCTTTGCGATGCCGTAAGGGGTTTAGGAAATCCTAGGGCGGGGCTGAGCCTCGCAGCGCACCTGCAGCCGTTCGAGGGCGGGGAGGGCTTCCAGAATCGACGCCGCATCGACCCCGAAGTCGATCAGGCAGGCGGCTTCGTCGACGCCTATCGCCCGCAGGCGGTCAATCAAGCGGGCTCCCTTGTCGGGCCGGCCCAGTAGGGACAGGGAAGAGAAGTAGCTCTCGAAGGCGATCGAGAGCAGGGTGTCCACGTCCGACTCGCGTACGCCCTGGATTCCGGCGCCGCCGGCCAGGAAGCCGTATTGGTCGAAGTAGGTCCTCAGGTAGGAGGTCATCGGAGCGCGCACCTTCTCCCGCACGGTCTCCTCGTCGTCCCCCACGAAGGCGTGCACCATGACCGTCACGCGACCGGACTCCGGGTCGAAGCCGTGTTCCGCCCGGGAGGACCGGTAGCGGGCGATCCTCTCGGCCAGGGTGGGCAGGGGCTGGATGATGGTGAGCACGTGGGCGCCGATCTCGCCGGCCCGGGTCCAGGTGGCGGCGTTCGTCGAGCAGGTGACCCAGACCGGGAGCTCGGGCTGGACCGGCCTCACCGGTCCTTCCCTCCAGAGCCGGCGTACCTCTTCAATACCCTGGAACATCCGCTCCCGGCGGTCGGGGTAGGTTTCCGGTCTCAGGGCGAAGTCGGTGGGGTGCCAGCCGGAGGCGAAGGAGAGGCCGGCGCGGCCGTTGGAGAGGCGGTCGACCACGGCCCACTCTTCCGCGATCCGCAGCGGGTCGTGGAGCGGCAGGACGACGCTGCCGGCCCGGATGCCGAGCCGGTCGGTGACGGCGGCGAGGGCGGCGCCGAGGATCGAGGGGTTGGGATAGAAGCCGCCGAAGCCCTGGAAGTGGCGCTCGGGGGTCCATACGGCCGCGAAGCCGTGGCGGTCCGCGAAGCGCGCGCTCTCCAGAAGAAGGTCGTAGCTCTCGGCCGGGGACTTGGCGCCGCCGTCGGAGAAGAAGAAGAGGCTGAAGTCGACCGGCCGGTCGGAGGGCTCCGGCTCCGGACCGGGGTCGAGGGCGAAGAGCGGGAGACCGGAGGCGGCCGGCGCGGCCGGGCTCTCGCCGGGGACGGCCAGGCCCTCTTTCCGGAGACGGCGCAGCAGCAGCTCCCGCTGCTCGGGAGTCAGCCCGGCCAGGCGCTTCGAAAGATCATCCGCCATGGTGGAGCTCCCCCAACACCTCGAGGGCGGCCAGCGCGTCGGCGAGACGGACCCGGCAGGCGACCTCGACGGCACCGATCTCCTCGCATCGCTCCAACTCCCTCAGTCCGTGCTCCATGGAGGCGAAGGCGGGGACTATCACGGTGACGAACCCGTTCCCGCCGGCCGCGCGGTAGGCGGCGATCCGGTCTCCGTCCGGCTCCGCGAGGAGAAGGTGGGCTCCTAGAGAGGCTGCCGCCTGGGCGTCGGCCAGCCAGAGGGGCAGCTCTCGCTGGAGGGGCTGCGGCAGGATGCGGACCTCGATGGGACGGCCCTCTCCGTCCGGGACGCGCGCCGCCTCTCCCCGCCAGAGCCGGCGGACGATCTCGATCCCCTCGTCCGCTCTACCCAAGGCGATCCCCACCCGGCCGCGGGAGAGGTTGTCCACCAGCGACCACTCCTCGGCCACCCGGATGGGGTTGTGGAGGGGGAGCGCCAGGCCGGCGGCTCGCACGCCGATCCGACGGGTCGCCACCGCCACCGCCGCGGCGGCGACCGCCGGGTTGGGGAAGAGGCCGGCACTGTTTCCATCGGCGCCGCCGGCACCGTGCAACTCGGGGAGCCAGAGCGCGGCGAGCCCGCGGTGGTCGGCCTGGCGGGCGACCTCGAGGAAGAGGCGCGCGTCGTCCCCGTCGGCGAGGAGGAGGCTGAGCCGCATCAGCGGGCCGCTCCGTCCAGAGCCGACCGCAGCGCCCGCGCCAGGGCCTCCGCGAAGGGGGGCGCGACCATGCGGTGATGATCGCCGGGGACGGTGATCACGTCGGCGGCGGCGAGGCAGCCCCAGCCTCCGTCGGGGTCGGGGCCGAGGCGGTCGCTGTCGGCGGCGCGGACGACGGTGATCCGCCCGGGGTACGGGCGCGGCTCCCAGGCGCCGGCGGCCCGCAGGTTGGCCTTGAAGACTTCCACCAGGCCGGCCGCCCGGCGCTCGTCGAAGTCGTCCGCCAGCCGGCCCGCCCGCCGCGCCCGGTCGAGGACGAGTGCGACCTGGCCGCGGGTGTCGAGCCCCCGCAGCTCGGCCGGGGAGACCGGAACGGTCCGCAGAAAGACCTCGTCGAGGCCCCGCACCAGGAGCTCCGCCTGGTCCTGAGGCTCCGTGCCGGCGCGGGGCGGCACGTCCAGGACGGCCACGAGCCCTGCCGGCTCGCCGCGCTCGGCCAGCCGGCAGGCCATCTCGTAGGCCACGAGCCCGCCGAAGGACCAGCCTCCGAGGTGCCAGGGTCCCGCGGAGCGAACTGCCCGGACCGCTTCTAGATAGAAGTCGGCCATCTCGCCGATCCGGTCGAGGGGCGGGCGCTCGCCGTCCAGGCCCGGCGCCTGCAGGCCGTACAGCGGCTGGTCCGGGCCGAGGGCGCGGGCCAGCTCGGCATAGCAAAGGACGCCCCCGCCGCCCGGATGGACCAGGAACAGGGGCGGGCGGGTTCCATCCGGCTGAATCCGGACCAGCGGCAAGGCGGCGTGAGGCGCGAAGGACGGCCGGAGCCAGTCCGCCAGCGCCTCGACGGTACGCCGCTCGAACAGGGTGGCGATGGGCAGGGGCCGGCCGAAGCGGGCCTCGACGCGGGAGGCGAGACGGACCGCCAGCAGCGAGTGGCCGCCCAGGGCGAAGAAGTCGTCGCGCGCTCCGACAGGGTGGACGCCGAGGAGGTCTTCCCAGATCCGCGCCAGCCGGCGCTCCAGGTCGTCGCGCGGCGGCAGGCCGGCGCTCGCGGGACGGTCGATCTCCCGCGCCGCGAGCGCCCGGCGGTCCACCTTGCCCGTGGCGGTGAGAGGCATGGCGTCGAGCCAGACGAAGGCGGAAGGGATCATGGGCTCGGGCAGCCGGCGGCGCAGGGCGGCGCGGAGGAGCTCCGGACCCAGCGGCTCGTCTTGCGGTACCAGCCACGCCACCAGCGTGTCTCCTTGCACGACGACCGCGGCCTCCCGTACCGCCGGCTCTCCGGCGAGCGCGGCCTCGATCTCCTCCGGCTCGATCCGGTAGCCCCGCACCTTGACCTGGCGGTCGAGCCGTCCCAGGAATTCCAGGTTGCCGTCGGCCAGCCGGCGGACGCGGTCGCCCGTGCGGTAGAGCCGGGACCCTGGAGAGTCCGGATCGGGGACGAAGGCCTCGGCGGTGGCGGCGGGGCGGCCGAGATAGCCGCGCGCCAGCGGACCGCCGAGCCACAGCTCGCCGGCGACGCCGATGGGGACGGGCCGGCCTTGCCGGTCCACCACCGTCGCGGACCGGCCCGCCACCGGCCGGCCGATCGGGACAGTCCCCGACGGCGTCGCCTGGACGTCTCCGGCCGTTTCGAAGAGCGTGGGGGTGATCACCGTCTCGGTGGGGCCGTAGGCGTTGAGTAGCCGCGCGCCGGGCGCCACGGCCGGCCATCGCCGCGCCGCTGCGATCGGCATGGCCTCGCCCCCGGCCTCGACGACGCGAAGCGCGGAGCCGAGCGGCCGGCCGGCGTCGGCGAGGTCGGTGACGACCTGGCGCCAGTAGGCGCTCGGCATCGCGGCGGCGGTGATGCCCCAGCGCTCGAACCGCTCCGCCAGCTCGGGCACGCTCCACACCTCGCCGGCCCGGGGGAAGAGCGCGCCGCCGCTCACCAGCGGCGCGAGCATCTGCTCCAGGGAGGGATCGAACCCTTCGGCGTAGGCCCCCAGCAGACGGTCGCCCGGCCCGAGCCCCAGCCTCCGGGCCACGTCGGCCACGTGCCGGGCGAGAGGCCCGTGCGGCACGGCCACCCCCTTCGGGGCGCCGGTCGAGCCCGAGGTGTAGATGACATAGGCCAGGGCGTCGGGGTGAAGCTCCACGGCGGGCGGAGTCTCCGGCCCGGAGCCGCCGTCGAGACAGATTTCTAGACAGACTACCCGCGGACCCTCCGGAAGGCGCCCGAGGAGCGAATCCTCGGTTAGCAGCACCGATGCGCCGCTGTCGGCGACCAGGAACGCCAGACGCTCCGCGGGCAGCCGGGGATCGAGCGGCACGTACACCGCTCCGGACTTGAAGACCGCCAGGAGGGCGAGCGCCCAGCCCTCGGGCCGCTCCACGGAGACCGCGATGCGCGTCTCCAGGTCCGCGCCGGCGGCGCGCAAGGCGTGCGCCAGACGGTTCGCGGCGCGGTCCAGCTCGCCATAAGTGAGGGCTCTCCCGTCGCCACCGATCGCGAGAGCCTCCGGGGTCCGCGCGGCCCACTCCTCGAAGCGGCGGTGCAGCGGGAAGGGAGCTGAGACCGACGAGGACGGCTCTGTCCATTCGACCATCACCTGGTGCCGCTCGGCCTGGGTCATCACCGGCAGCTTGGAGAGCCGGCGCTCCGGATGGGCGGCGATCTCCCGGAGGAGGACGCCGAGCCGCTTCAGCAGGCGCTCCGCGGTGGTGGCGTCGAAGAGGCGGGCGTCGTACTCCAGCGCGGCGCGGATGCCGCTCCCAGCCTCGACGAAGGAGAGGCTGAGGTCGAACTTGGCGACGCCCGGAGCCGGTGGGACGGGCGCCAGGGTGAGCCCCGGCAGCTCCAGCTCCGCCCTGGGCGCGTTCTGGAGGATGAGCATCACCTGGAAGACCGGCGCGTGCTGGAGGCTCCGTTCGACCCGTAGCTCTTCCACCAGCTTCTCGAACGGCAGGTCCTGATGGGCGTAGGCCGCGAGCGCCGTGGCGCGGGTGCGGCCGAGCAGCTCGCCGAAACCCGGGTCCGCCCCATCGAGCCGGCTGCGCAGGGCGAGGGTGTTGACGAAGAAGCCGATCAGCCTTTCGAGCCCGGGGTGCGTGCGGTTGGCGATGGTCGTGCCGATCACCAGGTCGTCCTCGCCGGTGAGCCGGTGGAGCAGGGCCTGGAAGGCCGCCAGGAGGACCATGAACAGGGTCGCCCCCTCGCTCCGGCCCAGCTCGCGCAGCGCGCCGGCCAGCTC
>JBKKAU010000743.1:0-4007 GCA_046714475.1 Thermoanaerobaculia bacterium | reverse complement strand
CTATCGCAGGCTGAGCAAGGACTACGAAGCTTTTGCCGAGACGAGCGTGGCAATGATCAGGCTAGCCATGATAAGGCTGATGCTCGGACGGCTCGCTCGGAAATGACTTCCCAAACACCCTCTAAGGTATTCGACGTATACGTTGAATTCGCTAAACTCTGTCCTGAATACGCTAAGCTCGAAAGACTAAACAAGCCAGAGGGGATAGGTGAATGTCCGAACGCAAGAGCCTCAAGACCGACACCCTGACCGCGGAGGAACTGGCCGATTTTCTGGGAACCGGAGACGAGGGCAAGAGAAGGGGAGCCGAAGCCGAGTTCCGGCTCAGAGAGCATCACGCCTTGCTGCGGCAAGCCGAGTCCGCAGAGCGTGCCGCTATTGCCGCAGAGAGAGCTGCCACTGCCGCAGGGAAAGGAGCGGACGCGACGACCAGCTACACCAAGTACACCTTCTGGATCCTGGTTGCAGCCCTCATTACCGCTGTAGCGGCAGTCCTCGGGCTTTTCCGAAGCTGAGAGAGTTGGAGGATTAGGAATGGAGTCTGTGAAGACGGAGCAGAAGACAATTAATGTCGGCTATCTGGAAGACGGGGATGTTACCCCTCAAGTTCAGAAGTATCTCGATGCTGGATGGCGAATTGCAGGCATCTCGACCTCCAGTCAGTGGACTGGACCGACTCGTTTGGTAGTCCTCTTAGAGAGGGATCGCCCTAGTTAGGACATGCCCGCATGAAGTTTGGGTATGATCTAAGGGCCGTGGCTGAGCCCCAGAAAGAATACGTGGCGTGGTACGGAGCGATTGTCGGTACGCTAAGCCTAGCTCTAGCATTGTATGTCGCTTGGCCAGATCGCGTCCGATTAAAGATCTCCGTGGGCATCAACTTCCGCCCGTCGGGGAGTCCGAGTATGACCCGAGCAAGCGGCACCTAGTCGTGACGGTCTCGAATAAGGGCCGACGGTCGGTCACGATCCAAACCGTTCGCCTGCTCCAGCATGGTAGGAAATCCGACCAGATTCTCCTCAACCAAAGCGTGCACAAAGGACCGATCGAGGTTGCAGAAGGCCAGACAGCTAGGATTGTTGCCGAACAGGAAGGCCTACCCCTCTCTAGGCTCCGGAAGGTACTTATTGAGGACGTGACTGGCCGCACGTGGAGAAAGCGGATCTCTCGTGCACTCCGGCGAGCCGGAGCCCGAGAACTGAAGAGTAAAACAGGAGTCGAAAGGAGGCCAGCTCTCTTATGATGCGAAGCTTTTGGGACGGCACGCCTTGTGGCAAGTGCAGGCAGCCACTGAAAGTAGTGGTGACCGACCCGTCCACCACCTACAGACTAAGAGGTGACGAGTACATTCACTCCGTCTACGCTTGCTCAGGTGAAGAAGCGCATAGGTGGCAGGATGACCCGCTGCTATATCAGGGATCTGTCCAGGAATTCGAGATTGTCTCGATCGAAGACGGTGATTACCCCACCTCGCTCGCGTAGCATGCGGAAAGCCCAAAGCATCCCGTGTTGGAGGGCCGAATACGCAGGGATCACCACAGTCCATCGGCAGTCGTCTTCTTGGAGGCGCACTCTCTGGCTCTCGCGGTGTGACCGGTGCCGCGGCTCATTCAGCTGCCGTGGCAGAATCTTGAAAAGGTCTTCCTGACACAGGCTTTGCGCCTTCGGGCAGGCCGACCATCCCGCCGCTGACTGTCCACAGACGTTTCGCCACAGCCTCATCCCGCGCCAGAGGCGCCGGTGTGACCGGCTTGTGGCGGAGGAAGTACTGGCCGGTGATCCCGTCGACTTCGGGGCTGGCCGCCAGGTGGACGATGGGAGCGGCGCCCTCTTCGGGTTTGAGGAAGAAGGGACGGGAAAGGAGCTGGATGATGGGGCGGACCCATCCCGGCGCTCCCGACCAGATGTTCGTCGCCACGACGCCGGGATGCAGGGAGCTCGAGGTGACGCCGGTACCCGCGAGGCGCCGCGCCAGCTCGTTCGAGAACAGGATGTTGGCGAGCTTCGAGCGCCCATAGGCGCGCATGATGCGATAGCCGCGCTCGAAGCCGAGGTCGTCGAAATCGAGGGTCCCGCTCCGGTGGGCCTCGGAGGCGACTGTGACCACCCGGGCCGGCGCGCTCCGCACGAGCAGATCGGTGAGGAGGTGGGTGAGCAGGAAGTAGCCGAGGTGGTTGACAGCGAACGTGGTCTCGATCCCATCCACCGTCAACCGCCGCTCTTTGTTCACCGCCCCCGCGTTGTTGATCAGCACATCGAGCCGCTCGTGACGGGCGAGCACCTCCTGGGCGAGACGGCGGATCTCCGCCTGGGACGAGAAGTCGCAGAGCAGGAACGACACCTCGTCGGATCCGCTCCGCCTCTTTACCTCTGTTACCGCCGCCTCGGTCTTCCGCCGGTCCCGGCCGACCATCGTCACCCGCGCGCCCCGCCGGGCCAGCTCCACGGAGGCTTCCAGCCCGATCCCGCTCGTCGCCCCTGTCACCAGCACGTTCTTGCCGCGTATGTCCCAGGCCATGAGCCCCTCTCTACCTGTACCGTACTCCCCGCTTAACGATCAGATCCACATCCTGAAGCAGCTCCACATGCCGCAACACGTCGCCGCGGACGGCGATGATGTCGGCGTATTTGCCGGGGGAGACGGTGCCGACGTCCTTGTCCACCTTCATGGCGACGGCGGGCCAGTAGGTGGCGGCGCGGAGGGCATCCATGGCCGGGACGCCGAAGGTGTTGACCCAGGCGTCGATCTCGCGCCAGGTGGCGTCGCTGTGGAAGTTGAGCGGCACGCCGCTGTCGGTGCCGATGAGGAGGATGGCTCCCGACTGGCGGAGTTGCTCGAACTTGCGGGCCAGGGTGGGACGGCGCTGCGGTACGTACTGGAAATAGGGCAGCCGGTCGACGTGGGCGAGCGACTGGCGGATGTCGGCCACGATCTCCGGCGGCAGACCCTCGTGCCAGCGCGGGTCGTCGATGCGCTCGGGGAAGGCGTCGCGGGTCTCCTGGTAGAGGAGCAGCGGGCCGATGGTCGGCGTCCAGAACAGGGGGTTGGCCCGTCCCTTCATCAGGTCGAAGACGTCGTCCGGGTACTCGGGGGCGGTGCCCAGGCCGGTGTGCTCGAAGCAGTCCACGCCGGCCTGGATGCCGCGGCGGATCTCCTCGGGACGGTGCGAGTGGGCCACGACGGGGAGGTTGCGGCGGTGCGCCTCGTCCACCACCGCCCGCACCTCGTCCATCGTCATCTGGTCCTGGTCGATCAGCTTGATGACGTCCACGCCGGCGTCCGCCAGGCGCCGCACCTTGGCGCGGGCGTCGTCCGGACCCTTGATGCCCCAGCGGAACTGCTCGGTGCCGGGGTAGGGCTCGTGCTGGAGGAAGGGGCCGGAGACGTAGAGGGTGGGGCCCGGCATCTCGCCGCGGCGGATGGCGTCGCGGACTGCCAGGATGTCCTCGAGCGGGGCGCCGAGGTCGCGGGCGCTGGTGACGCCGGCCATCAGGAGCTGGCGGGCCGCCGCCGGCATGATGGTGGAGCGGAATTTCGGCGGGTAGGTCTTGTCCCAGTAGGCGTAGTCGGCGTGGCCGACGAGCATCAGGTGGACGTGCATGTCCCACAGCCCGGGCAGCACGCTCATGCCTTCGGTCGAGATCACCTCGGCCCCCTTCGGGATCGCCACCTCGCCCATCCGCCCCACCGCCCGGATGCGCTCGCCCTCGATCACCACGACGCTGTTCTCGATCGGCGTGCCGCCGTAGCCGTCGATCAGCCGCCCGCCGACCAGGGCCTTGACGGTGGCAGGGTCGGCGGCGTGGGCGGGGGCGAGGAGAGCGAGGACGCAGGCTAGTGCGACCAGGGGGAGTCGTTTCATGAAAGCCTCCTGGTGGGGGAGTATGTCATTCGCGGGGGAGGTCTGCCCTGCGAATCCTCACCCCCCGTCCCCCTCTCCCATCTCCCGCCCACCCATACCCCGGGATAGGCGGCCCTTTTGCCATCATCTCCGAGAGAGGGGGAA
>JBKKAU010000742.1:0-3370 GCA_046714475.1 Thermoanaerobaculia bacterium | reverse complement strand
ACCCCGTGGCGGCGTATCTGGGCGGCCAACGAGTCGGCGGCCGGTGTCGGCGCCGCGCGGCGGATGCGCTCGCGGTCTAGTTCGCGCAGCTCGCGCAGCACCTCGAGGCCGTCGAGCGCGGCGTCCGCGGGGACGCCGAAGTCAACCAGGCAGCCCACCTCGTCCACGCCGGCGGCGCGCAGCCGGTCGAGCTGGCGCAGGCAGGTCTCCGGGGTGCCCATGAGGCCGCTGACCTCGAAGTAGCGGTCGAAGGCGCGGGCGAGCAGAGCCTCCTCCTCGTCCGGGGTAAGCGCGTCGCGCTCGATGTCGCGGCCGAGACCGCGGGCGAGGTTGCGCCACAGCCCCAGTGAGCTCCGCAGGTAGTTGTAGAAAGGGCGGCGGACCGTCTCCCGGACCTCCTCCAAGTCGCGGCCGACGTAGGTGTGGAGCATCAGGGTGACCCGGCCTTCGCCCTCGGCGCCGCTCTCCCGCCAAGCCTCGCGGTAGACGGCGATCTTCCCGGCCAGCTCGTCGATATCCTGGCCGAGCAGGTGGGTGAGCATGCCGGCCCGCAGCTCGCCGGCCAGCCGGAAGGTGTCCGGGTTGCCGGCAGCCGTCACCCAGACCGGCAGCTCGGCCTGCACCGGCCGCGGGTGGATGCGCACCTCCACCGGCTGGCCGAGGCCACCCGGCAGAGTCACCGTCTCGCCGCGCCAGAGCCGGCGCACGGTCTCGATGCCGCGGATCATCACGTCCTTGCGCTCGCGGAAGTTGCCAGGCGCCAAAACGAAGTCGTCGGCGTGCCAGCCCGAGGCGAAAGAGACGCCGGCGCGGCCGCGCGACAGGTTGTCGACCACCGACCACTCCTCGGCGACTCGCAGCGGGTCCTGGAGCGGCAGCACGACGCTGCCGGCGCGGATCTGGATGTGCTCGGTAACGGCGGCGATCGCCGCGCCCACCACCGAAGGGTTGGGGTAAAGGCCGCCGAAAGCGTGGAAGTGGCGCTCGGGGGTCCAGACCGCCGTGAAGCCGCTGCGGTCAGCGAACCGCGCGCCTTCGAGCAGCAGACGGTACGGGTCCGGGCCGCCGTGGTCGTCGCTGGCGAAATAGAAGAGGCTGAACTCGATCTCGCGATCGGCCGTCGCGGCCACCGGCCCGGGCGCCGGACCGGCCACCGCCTCGACGCGCGGCAGGTCCCCCTGGACGACCACCTCGAAGCCGCGGGCGAGCGTCCAGAGCAGCTCCAGGACCGAGATGTCGAACGAGATGCTGGTCACCGCCAGCCAGACGCCGGGGTGCCCGTCGCCGATGCGGCGGTCCATGCCGGCGAAAAAGTTGACCGCGTTGCGGTGGGTGACCATGACCCCCTTGGGGCGTCCGGTCGAGCCCGAGGTGTAGATCAGGTAGGCGAGGTCATCCGGTTGGACGCCGGTCTCCAGGGGCTCGCCGCTCTCCCGCGCCAGGGCCTCGCTCCAGGCGTCGAGGTCGCCGCGCGTGAGCATCACCGCGATCCCGGCGTCCTGACACACCCAGTCGAGCCGCTCCCGCGGATACGAGGGGTCGAGCGGCACATAGGCACCGCCGGCCTTGAGCACGGCGAGCAGCGCCACCACCATCTCCGCCGAGCGCTCAAGCTGGAGGCCGACCCGCACCTCGGGCCCGACCCCGAGCCGGCGCAAGTGGCGGGCCAGGCGGTTGGCCCGCCGGTCCAGCTCCTCATAGGTCGACGCCACCGAGCCGAAGCGCACGGCGGTGGCGCCGGGGGTGGCGCGCGCCTGCCGCTCGATCAGCTCGTGGATGCAGGCCTCGCGCGGGTAGTCCAGGGCGGTGTCGTTCCAGCCGTGGAGGATCTCCCGGCGCTCGCCGACGCCGAGCGGCGACAGCTCCGACAGCCGGCGGCCGGGGTCCTCGGCGAGCCCGGACGCGACGTTGCGGAAATGGGCGAGAAGGCGGGCGGCCGTCGCCTCCTCGAACAGGTCGGTGCTGTACTCCAGCGCGCCCGCGAGCCCGGACGCGGTCTCCTCGAAAACCAGCGTCAGGTCGAACTTGGCGGTGCCGCCGTCGCTCTCCAGCGGCGTGACGGTCAGACCGGGGAAACCCTCCGTGCCGGTGCGCATGTTCTGCAGCATGAGCATGACCTGGAACAGCGGCGTACGGCTCAGGTCGCGCTCGGGCTGCAGCTCCTCGACCAGCTTCTCGAACGGCAGGTGCTGGTGGGCGTACGCCTCCAGCGCCCTTTCGCGCACGCGGCGCAGCAGCTCGGCGCCCGTGGGGTCACCCGCCAGGTCGCCCCGCAGCACCAGGGTGTTGACGAAAAAGCCGGCCAGCCGCTCGGTCTCGACGTGGTCGCGCCCCGCGATCGGCATGCCGACGGCAAGGTCGGTCTCGCCGGTGTAACGGTGAAGCAGCGCCTGGAAGGCGGCGAGCAGCGTCATGAAAAGCGTCGCGTCGTGGCGCCGCGCCACCGCGGCCAGCCCGGCGGTGAGCTCCTGGCCGAGAGAGGCGCGCGAGAGCGCTCCGCGATGGCTGAGGACCGCCGGCCGCGGGCGGTCCGTGAGGAGGTCGAGCGGCGTCACGCCAGCGAGCCGCCCCTTCCAGTAGGCGAGCTGCCGCTCCAGCGTTTCGCCCTGCAGCCAGCGGCGCTGCCAGACCGCGAAGTCGGCGTACTGCACCGGCAGCTCCGGCAGGAGGAACGGCCGGCACTCGCGGAACGCGCCGTACAGGGCCGCCAGGTCGCCGGCCAGGACGCCGCGCGACCAAGCGTCCGAGACGATGTGGTGGAGGCTCAGGAGCAGCAGGTGCTCCTCGGGGCCGACCCGCACCAGGGTGCTCCGCAGCAGCGGCGCCCGCCCGAGGTCGAACGGCCGGCGCGCCTCGTCGCGCGCCAGCCGGGCCGCCTCGTCTCCGGCCCGGGAGAGCCCGCCGAGGTCGACCACCGGCAGCGGGACATCGACATGGTCCTGGATACGCTGCGCCGGCCGTCCCACCTCGGAAGGGAAGGCGGTGCGCAGGACCTCGTGACGCCGGACCAGCTCCTCCAGGGCCGCGGCCAGGGCGGGCTCGTCGAGCCGCCCCTCGAGACGGGCGAAGTACGGCAGGTTGTACGCCGGACTGCCGGGGTCGACCTGATGCAGGAACCAGAGCCGCTCCTGGGCGAAGCCGACCGGGAGGGTCTCCGTGCGCGGCACGCGCTCCAGCGCCGGGCCGGGCTCCGGCCGCATGGCGGATCCGATCGACTCCGCCAGACCGGCCACGGTCGGCGCCTCGAAGAGACGGCGCACCGGCAGCTCCACGCCGAAGGCTTGGCGGACGCGGGCGACGAGCTGCGTCGCCAGCAGCGAGGGGCCGCCGGACTCGAAGACGCCGGCGTGGAGCGACGGCGGCGCGGTTC
>JBKKAU010000741.1:0-17359 GCA_046714475.1 Thermoanaerobaculia bacterium | reverse complement strand
ACCATCGCGCCGTCAAGCGCAAGGTCACCAAAATTCCAACCCGCAGACGCGCCAAGAGAAACCGCCCACCTCGAAGCCAAATCCGTGTACAGGTGGTTAAGTGAACAGCATTGGACCTAGGCCCGGGAGCCGACACCGGCTTCCGGCGAGACCCAGGCCCGCCGCCAGAGCCGTTCCGGTTGCCGACGGCGAGGCCTTGGCCGACCTGGGCCATCCTCGGCCGAGCGCGAACGCCGTTCGCCGCCGGCGGCTATCTGGCCTGTGCGATACCCGTGGCCTCGAGCCCTCTGTGGGTCCCGCGCATCAGTTCGCCGACGAGTCCGCCCTGGATTTCCTCGTCCAGCTCCTTACGCGGCCGGCGGGCCGCTGTTGCGGCCCGCCGAAGTTCCCAGCTGCGGCCGGTTGCGATCGCGGCCTGGATCGAGGACCCGGAGCCCGCACCGGCGACTGTCAAGCAGCAGCTCGCCGTCGACTCCGATAAGCCTCGCCGCGATTTTTTCAGCCCTCGCGCTGGCCCGCAGGCCGCGCAGCAGAGGGCGGGGCCGCCACCCGGCTCTAGATCAGCTCAGTACCAGATGCAGCTCTGGTAGCAACAATTGACCTGTTCCTGGCAGTCCGGACCCATCGAGCCCGACCTACAGGCTTCATCCATGGGCATGCACACGTGCTCGCAAGAGGGGCAAGGCCCAAGGCAGATGCAGTTGCTCGCGTAGGCAGGTTGGCTGGCTGAACCTGTCAGCACAATGCCTACCAAGAGTACCGATAAGACGAGGATGCGCATTCTGGTCTGCTTCTCCATTTTACCCTCCTAGGGCTGGTTGTCAGGGATGCCTTCCTCAGGAGACGGCTCTTTCGGCCCACAAGCGAGGACCTCTTAAAAAAGTAGGTGCTTCCAGGCAGTGACGGCGAGCCGGCCTTCAGGACCCCGGCGCATGCGCGAACGCCGTTCCCCTTCCCTCCCGCGGTTTACTTCCCATAAAGACAGGGAGATTATCGGAAGCAAACCAATTGCTTACAGCGCCTCTCCTTGTAGGAGCCTGTACACGTCGCCGTCAGAGGTGCTTCTCCGAGAGAACTGCGCCTCGGCCAGGATCTCGATCTGGCGCGGGGTTGCCGCGCCACTGTTCTCAGGGAGGAGAGAAGGCGGTCCTCGCCGCGCCTTCTCACACTCCAGGTTGCGAGCTGCGGCGCGGCCGTGGCTCGATGCTGGCGAGCTCGACCTCCCAATCGATCCGGCCGCTCCGCCGCGCCCGCACCAGCAGCGACCGCAGGGCTGACAGACGTACATTGATCGTATTCGCGGCATTCCCCGTCGTTAACAGGTGTTCGCGGAAGGACCGCAGCTGCGCCGAGGCCTCCTCCGCACCTGCTGCGAGAAGCTTTTCCAGAACCTCTCCTTCGGCCCGGACTCCCCACCATCGCCCGAAAGCCCGCAACGTATCGCTGTAGGTCCGTATCGTCAGTTGGGAGAGGTCGGCGAGCAGGGCACTGACTAGCCCCCGCTCCTCCACGACCCGAAGATCCAGCACCAACTCGCCGGACCGCCGGCGGCCGCCGCTCCCTGGCTTACGGTGCCGATGCCGGTCTCGGCCAGACTCCTCCACCGGACTGGCCTTGTCCTTCCAGAGCCTGCTCAGTCGCGCGAGGGCGCGTTTGCCGATCTGCCTCACGCTCTCGCGGCTCAGTCCGCCGTAGTCAGCCACGTCGTTCCACCCCCACCCTTGCCCGTATCGGAGCCACACGACCAAGTAGTCGCGCGCTCCGAGGGACTTTCCCAACTCTCGCAGATCTCGGTTCAGCTCACGAATGGCCTGCTCAGGAGCCACTGGCTGGTCCTGCTCGGGTAGCTGGAGGAATCGCGACTCATACCGTCGGCGATCTCGCCAGAACACGATGCACTGGTTGTGAAGCACCCTGGCAAAGAAACCCTCAGGGTCATCGAGCTCCTCCCACCGCCGCCAAGTGATCGCTGCTGCGATTTGGATCAGGTCCTCGCCTCGGTCCTGCGGCACTCCATTCCAACGAAGAATGCGAGCCGCGATCTCTGGCATGACGCTACGCAGGAATTCGTCGAGCTCCACGCCTGCCCCAGATGGCCCGAGCGAGCTCGTTAGTGCGGCTCCTGTGTCCGGCATTCCAGCAGTCTCTCACAAAAGCCGACGCACCTCCTCGATCGAGGCGGGCGGTCGCCGCCGAAGAGGGGGGCCACCTCCTCCTTACCGAGGACGGCCTTCTGCCGGCAATCGCCGGGGATGTCGGGATCTCCGGGGTCACAGGCCGTACCGCTGGGAGACGATCCGTTGCGGGGCAGGCAGTCGGTGACCGGACAGTCCGACAAGTTTCTGGCGAACCAGTAGGACCAGGAGCCGCTGGGATTCTGCTGGCAGCTCCAGACACAGATCCCCGCGGAGGCCGGGGTAGCTGCTGCCATGATGACGCCCAGAGCGGCGAGGGCAGCGCCGAACGGTAGTCTCTGCATGGTCTTTTCCTCCCTCTTCAACCACTGGTGCCGCGCGCCGCTCCAGGCGAGCCCCTTCGCGGCCAGCCCTCCCCTCTCACCGCCTCGCCAAGTTCGATTCTGGCCGGCTCGGCGCCGCGGTCGAGGACGCCGAGCCGCGCCGCGGCAGAACGGTTCGAGAGCCCTGTTCGGTTCTCCGCCGCTGGCGAACGCCGTGGGTCTTGCTGTTTCCTTCCTACGGAGAAGGGGCTGTTATTGGAAGCAACCGCTGTTCCTGGGACGGCGGGGCGGTGCTCGAGCGGAGGCGCTCGCGAGCCGTGAGGCTGGCTCGTCGACCGGCTCGGCGTCGGCGTCGCCGCGGTCAGGGCGGCGAGACCTGGGGCGATTCAGCCAGCTTAGGGGCGGGTCAGCCGTGCTCGGCAGCGGTACCGAGCGGATGACCCGGCGAAATGTCGGAGACCCCTCGTCCGGATAGCTATAAAGAAGGTCAAGTTAAGCAGTTCTGAGTATTCCAGGAAAGCGCACTTCCGGTAGACCCGGGGGGGCAGTACTGGCTGACGTCGGCTCCACAGCAACCCCCTTGGGTGGTAGTGGCGTTGACGATCGTGTAGAAGGGGGGGCCGGAGTCGAAGGCGCAGTAGATGCGGCATCTACCATAGGTCTGGGCCTCCACGGTGGAGAGCGCGGTTAAGGCTAGGGCACAGGCGGCGGCAGCTCGAAGCAGGTTGCGCATGGTTTCTTCCTCCTTTCGATGGCTTTTCAGAGCCTGGCCAGCACTTTAGCAAAGAACGTCTCTGCGCGCCAGCCTCCAGCTGCCGCGGGTTCAGGCGCCTCGACAGGGTCATTAGAGGGCTCGATCCCCGGACCTCGCGGTGCTCGATTCCTCGCCGACCAAGTGAGCGCCCACTAGCGCGGGCGACTTATTAGGGGGGACGGCGCGAACGCCGTTCGCCTCCCTTTTACTTCCCATAAAGGACGTTATGGGCAGGAAACTTGGCGTAGACTAGGCGTATGGGTCAGCTCGCACTCCCCCTCCCCCATCTCCCCGAGGTCCGACCCGTGGAACTGGCCGTCGAGGCTCCGTCCGCCACCCGGCTGCAGCCGGTCGACAGTCCGATCCTCTTGCCGGCGCTCGTCGAGCGGGCGGGCCCGCGGGCGGCGCGGCGGTTTGTCGAGTTCTTCACCGCCGAGATCCGCAACCCCCACACTCGGCGCGCCTACGCCGCGGCGGTCGCCGGCTTCCTCACCTGGTGTGAGGCGCGCGGCATCGAACAGCTCGAGCGGCTCGAGCCCGTCGGGATCGCCGCCTGGGTCGAGGACCTCTCGCGCCGGCACGAGCCCGCGACCGTCAAGCAGCAGCTCGCCGCCGTCCGGATGCTCTTCGACTACCTGGTGCGCGGCGGCCTCCTTCCCGCCAACCCCGCCGCCGCGGTGCGCGGCCCGCGCCTCGTCGTCCGCACCGGCAAGACCCCTTCCCTCTCCGAGGAGGAGGCTCGCCAGCTCCTCGACTCAATCGCCGGCACCACCCTCGCCGACCTCCGGGACCGCGCCTTGATCGCCGTCATGCTGTTTGGGTTTGCGCGGGTTTCGGCTTGCGTGGGCTTGCGGGTCAAAGACTACGAGGCCCGCAGCCGGCGCGCCTGGCTCGCTGTGCGCGAAAAGGGCGGCCAGTGGCGGCGGATCCCGGTCCATACGAAGGCGGCCGAGGCGCTCGATACCTGGCTCGAGGCAGCTGGGCTTGCGGATCGTCCGGAGGCGCCCTTGTTTCAGGGCTTGGTGGGGCGCACGGGCCGGCTGACCGGGAAGCCGCTCACCCGCCGCGGGGCGCTCGACCTCATCAAGCGCCGGGCCGTGGCCGCCGGTCTGCCAGTGGCCCTCGGCAACCACTCCTTCCGCGCGTCCGGCATCACGGCCTTCTTGAAAGCCGGCGGTACGGTGGAGGCCGCCGCAGCGATTGCCGGCCATGCCTCCACCCGCACCACGCAGCTGTACGATCGACGGCGCGAGCTTGTCGAGCCGGACGACATCGAGCGCATCAGGATCTAGAATAGGTGGTTCGGGCAGCCACGAAGAGGGGTGAATGAGCAATGTTTGATCTCCTGAGCCTACCACCAGATATACGGGAGAACCATCTCGCACTGTCTCTTGAGGATCTCGAATATCGCGAACTCGCGCTACGGGACGAAGAAGCCTTGCGGCGATCGACCTTCCAGGTCCTTGAAGGAGACCCGCGGCTCGCCTACCGGCAGCAGCCCTGGCCCACGTTCGTTAGCGCTTCTACGATCGATGAGATCAAGAACGCCAGCTTGGCGCTTGCAACGCTGATCCGGCGGGTTCCGCAGAAAATCCTCAAGGACCCCCACAACATTGCCGCTTTCTACCGCATGCCGTCTCGCGCCATGACCGAGATCATCCTCTCCGAGCCGAACGGTATCGAGGATTCGGTCGCGCGCGGTGACCTGATCCATACGGCAAACGGATTCAAGTGCATCGAGTTCAACTACACGCCTAAACTCGGCGGCTGGGAGACGACCCTGCTCGCCAGTCTTCATGCGAGGGTGCCCATTACCGAGCGCTTTTTCAGAAGTCGACGGCTGCGACCCTCTTACACCCCAACCCTCCAAGTCCTGTTCCTACAGATGCTCCGACAGGCCGACCGCCTCGGAATCTGCGACCGGAGGGAGTTCAACGTTGGCTGCGCCCTTGAGTTTGACCCGGACAGCCCGGAAGCCATTGAGTTCCTTCAGAGCGAACTCGACGAAGTTTTGCGCGAGGCCGACGGTGGCTGGCGCGGCAAGGCTATTGCCGCTAAATACAGCCGGTTTGTCCCAATCCAGAAACAGGTCTTCTTCGGCTTAACACGGGTCCATGCACTGCTTGAGCTGTCAAGTGTGTTGAATTCGCCAGCACTGTACCGCTGTTTCAAGGCGAAGCAGCTCCTGCTCTTCAATGGCCCTGTGGGAGCGATGCTGAGCGACAAGAGGAATCTAGCCCTACTGTATGAGAACAGGAATTCCGATGTTCTCAGCCCCGCCGAGCGCGAGACGGTTGGCCGCTACATCCCATGGACCTACCGAGTGGTGGATCAGAAGGTGCATTACGAGGAGGCCGAGGCCGACCTCACCAACCTCCTGTTTTCCGCCCGCGATCGGTTGGTCCTCAAGGAGGGGTCCAGCTATGGAGGGAAGGGAGTTTTCATAGGAAAGGTCACCTCCGAGGCCCGTTGGGACGAGTTGGTGCGGCAGGCGCTGGCGAGCGGCGGGTGGGTGGTGCAGGAGCGGCTAGAATCAAGCTCCTACCTCTTCCAGTGCGGCGACTTCGGCTGCGCACCTCATGATGTCATTTGGGGCCCTTTTGTGTTCGGCGACACCTATGGGGGGGTCATCCTACGCGTACAGCCGAAGGAGATGGGCGGAGCAGTTAATCTCAGCTTGGCTGCGACCGAGGGGATTGTCTTCGAAGTTTAAGTCTCATTTATGCGACTCAGCGCACTAAGACCAACTGAGGCGAGGGTGTGGGAATGGTGTAATTTTGGAGCGTCATCGACGACGGTGAAATCATCCTGTGGATCGCGGTCTCATCGAGCGCCACTCCGGTCGACGTCCAGGTCCTCCTGCCGGCCCTTGTCGAGCGCGAGAAGGGCGGCCAGTGGCGCCGCATCCCCGTCCATACCAAGGCGGCCGAGGCACTCAATGCTTGGCTCGAGGCCGCCGGGCTCGTTGACTGCCTGGAGGCGCCTTTGTTTCAGAGCTTGGCGGGGCCGCACCGGCCGCCTGACCGGCGAGCCGCTCACCAGCCGCGGAGCGCTCGGCCTCATCAAGCGCCGCGCCGTGGTGGCCGATCTGGGCCGAAGCCGGCCAGGGCAGCCACGCGATCGGCTCCGGGCGGTCGCCGCGAGCTGGTGATAACGCCCCGTGGGCGTTTCGGCATGTGGCTCAAGCTGATCTCGCCCGCACTCGTGGAGTGTATCGTGCTGCGTGCCATCCAGCAGGGGAGGCGGGTACCGGTTTGGAGCACGCAGGAACAGCTACTCGTCATCTCTTCCACCGCTACATCGGCATCGACTACTCCGGTGCCTCCATCCCTGGTCCCCGGCCTGCAAGTGTTCCTTCGTCGCCGACTGGCAGGGAGGGCCGGCCCCTCCGAAGGACGGCGCGGAAAGGGGGCCCTCCCGGGCGTCTCTCGTCACCAGAGAAGGGCCGTCACAGTGTCCGCAGAAAGGCGATCAGAGCCTTACGGTCTTTCGACGAGAGCCGCAGCCCGAACTCATGCCCGCGGACGGCGCCAGAGGTGGCCCCGGGACGCCGGTAGCCCCCTTTGGAGACGAAGTCGTCACGCAGGCGGCGCGGATCGAACCACTCCTCCAGGGTCGCCACCCGGCCGCTGTGCTCCAGCGGGCCGCGGTACCAGACCCCTTTGAGAGACGGGATCTTGTAAAGCCCCGTGCCGCGCCGCGTCTGCAAAGTGAGCCCCTCGTCGGTGTCCACCGGATAGTTGTTGACGTAGGCGTAGTCCGGGTGCTCCCGGGTGACGAGGAAGCCGTCCACCGGGACGAGCTTGTTGCTGGTGTAGAGCGGCGGCGTGTGGCAGCGGCCGCAGCTCTCCCGCTCGAAGACCCGCTTGCCGCGCGCCGCGAGCTCCCCGGATTTGTGAGGGTTTGGCGGCGGCTGCAGCGAATAGATCCACAGGCTCACGGCGTAGAGCTGCTCATCGCTGTAACGCAGCATCTTCGTCGGCTCAGGCAGCTTCTCGTTCGGTTTGAAATCCTTGTGCGAGGCGAATAGGAAGCCTCCTTGGTTGAGGATGGCGTAACGCATCAGGTCGGCGATGGAACGGTGGCGCACCAGGCCGGTCCGGTCCAGGTACCGGCGGTCCTTGATGCCGATCAGATCGGGGACCTGTACGGGATCGAAGAGGCTGGTGGCGAAGCGCGACTGCACGCCCGCCGGGATGGCGGCATGGGCGGCGATGATCTCCTGGAGGGAGAGCCGGGCATACCGCACGGCCGGGTCCTCGGAGACCCAGGGGGCGCCGAAGGCGCTGCGGGCGCCGGCATGGACGGCTCCGAGATATTTCTGCTGATCGGGGGCCCGCGCGGCATCCGTCTCCTTGTCCAGGGCCTGCAGGCGGTCGTGCGGGAAGTTCCCCTGCGCTCCCCGGATGACCGAGCCGTCCGGCATCACGCGGGTGTGACACATGCCGCAGGAGAAGCGTCCCACGTCCACCCGCCCCTTCTCGCGGACGACGTAGCGGACGAAGGGCACCGTGCCGTCCGCGGCCACGGGCAGTTCCAGCTTCTGGTACCACTGGGGATCGTGGAACCCGTCCACGCGCTCCTTGCCGCCGTAGATGATCGGCGCGTCGAACACGACCTCTCCGGCGCGGGTCCAGTCCTCCTCTGTCTTGAGCCGCGCCGGATCGAAGGCGATCTCGGGCTCCTGGGCGGCGAGCCATTCCATGTACCCCTTGGGCTCGCGGGAGGGGTGATAGACCGGATAGCTCTTGTAGATGGGACGGACGGGGATGCTGTAGTAGTAGTCCGCGTCGAGGTAGCGGGGGGAGTACTCGGGCCGGACCAGGGGGACTTCCATGGTCTCCAACTCGTGCGGGTCCCAGGCGCGGGGGATCTCGGGAACAGGCCCGGCACCGGCCAGGGAGAGCGCGAGAGCTGCGAGGATAGCCAGGGGGGATTTGCGTCTCATCGTACGTCTCCTAGTCTGTCCGCAAGGTGGTCGTAGGGTCGACGCGCGACGCACGGCGCGCCGGCAGAAGACCGGCGAGGAGCGCCACGGCGAGCAGGAGCGCGGCGGTGCCGCTGAAGATCCAGGGGTCTGGCGCGCTCACCCCTTCGAAGAAGCGCGCCAGGACGGGCAGAAGGGCCAGAGCGAGGCCAAGGCCGACCACGATGCCGGCAAGGGCCAACACGGCGCTCTGGCGCACCAGCAGCCACAGCACAGTGCCGCGCCCGGCGCCGAGGGCCAGACGGATACCCATCTCGCGCGTGCGGCGGGTGGCCGAATACGAGAGCGCTCCATAGATGCCGACCGCGGCGAGGGTGAGGGCGAGGACGGCGAAGAGACCCATGAGGCGCGCGACCACGCGGGGACGGGCGGTCTGGCTGGCGAGCCGTTCGTCCAGAGTGGCCACGTCAAAGGCGGGGAGCGCCGGATCCACAGCCTTGAGCTCCTGCCGCAGCGCGCCGGTCACCTCGGCGGGGTCGACCCCCGGGGCGGTGCGTACCATGACCCCGAGGAGGGGTGGGATGCGAGGCGGGAACTGGAGGAGCGGGAAGTAGAGGTCGATCGGCTCCTGGGTGGCGGAGTCGGGACCGAGGCCGGAGCTGCGGACGTCGGCGGCCACGCCGATGACGGTGAACCAGGGGAACCGGGTGTCGCGCGGACCGATGGTCACCCGTTTACCCAGGGGGCTCTGTCCCGGCCAGTAGCGCCGGGCCGCGGACTCGCTGACGACCGCGGCCCAGAGCGTGCCCTTGACGTCCCGGGAGGTGAACTCCCGTCCCTCGCGTAGCGGGATGCCCAAGGTCGAGAAGTAGCCCGGGCTCACCGCGTTGGTCCAGAAGAACAGGTTGCCGTCCTCGGCCGGATCGTATCGGTCCTCGACCGTGCAATTGGCGCCGCCGCCGCTGTCGGTCGGCAGGGTGGGACCGGCGAGCGCCACCGAGACGACCCCAGGGATGGCGCGGGCCCGCTCCACGATCTGGCGTATCAGCGCGAAGACCGCCTCGTCCTCGTGGTAGCGCCGGTCCTTGATGTCGAGCCGCAGGGACAGGACCTGGCCCGGCCGGAACCCCAGGTCGGTCCGGAGCAGGTCGCGGAAGCTGCGGATGGCGAGGCCCGAGGCAACCAGCAGCGCCAGGGAGAAGGCGATCTCGGTCACCAGCAGGACGCTCTGGAAGCGCCGTAACCCGCCGCTCGCCGAATGCTTGCCCCCGTCCTTCAAGGTCGCCCCGAGATCGGCGCGAGAGGCGATCCAGGCCGGCACCAGCCCCACGGTCAGGCCGCAGAGCAGGGCGACGCCCAGGGCGAATCCGAGGACGACGGGATCGAGGCCGATCTGGACGAAGCTGCGCAGCCCGATGGCGCTCGCGACCGACAGCAGGCGCACGCTCCACTGCCCTAGGAGGACGCCGAGGAGGCAGCCGATGCCGGCCAGGACGAGGCTCTCGGTAAGGAACTGCCGGATCAGACGGATCCGTCCGGCGCCGAGGGCCGTGCGGATCGAGATCTCCCGCTGCCGCTCGACCGCCTGGGAGACGAGCAGGGCCGCGACGTTGGTGCAGGCGATGAGCAGGACGAAGACCGCTGTCCCCAAAAGGATCAGCAGGCGGCTGCGCAGGTCTCCCACCCAGGCCTCCTGGAGCGGGGTGACGCGGGCGCGGATCCCCTCGTTGGTCTCCGGGAACTGTTCTTCCAGCGCCGCGGCCAGCGCGTCGAGCTCCTGCTGCGCCCTGGCCGCGGTCGCCCCAGGCCGCAGGCGGCCCAGGGCCCTGAGCCAGCGGAAGCTGCGCTTCTCGGTGTATTGGGAGCCCAGCGTCTTGCCCGACATGGCGATGGGCAGCCAGACCTCGGCATCGTCGGTCACGCCGCGGAAGCCCGCCGGCACCACTCCCACCACGGTATAGGTGATACCGTCGAGCATCAGGGTCCGGCCGACGATTGAGCTCTCGCCACCGAAGCTGCGCTGCCACAGGTCGTGACCGAGGATGACCACGGGCTGTGGAGCGGCGGGATCGTCCTCCGCGGGCGAGAACGAGCGCCCCGCCACCGGCCCCACGCCCAGGAGCTTGAAGTAGTCCGCTGACACCATCTCGCCGGTGAGGTGCTCGGCGCCGCCGTCCCGCTGCAGGGTGAACGAGCGGGAGCCGCTGTGGACCGTGAGACCGGCGAAGGAGCGGGCGCCGGCGCGCCAGTCGGCGAAGTCCGGATGGGAGATCACCCACTCCTCCACCTCGGTTCCCTGGACACGAAGGCCCGCGACTTCGACGAGACGCTCGGGGTCGGCGAAGGGCAGCGCGCGCAGCAGCACGGCGTAGACCACCGAGAAAACCGCGGAGGTCAGGCCGATTCCCAGCGCCAGGGTGAGGATCACCACGGCGGTCGGGCCTTTGCGCCGCGCCAGCGAACGAAAGGCGGAACGGAGGTCCTGTGCGAGCGGTCTCATTCCATCCCCTCCTCGCCAAGGAGCGAGCTCCAATCGCAGCGCCGGTTGACCTCGCGGTCGGTGTACCCGGCGCTCCGGGTCGCTTCCGGCAGGGCGGTCTGACGGACGTGCTCGTGGAGGAGGTCGTCGGCACCTCCGTCCTCGATGCAGGGTCCGAGATCGGCCCCGCCGGCTTCGAGAATGCGCTCGACGAGGGCGTCCTGGAAGCGGGCCCGGCGGAGGGCCTCGACATAGGTCAGGGTCGTGAACGAGACGAGAGAGTAGAGGGGCCGGCAACGGTCCGGATAGAGGTGCTCGAGCCGGCGCTCGACCGCCTTGCGCAGCAGGAACCGGCGGTCGCCGACCCGGTCGCGGATCTCCGCGAAGTGCTGCAGCGACAGGTCGGCGATGGCATCGGCGTTCGGTTTGCGCTCGCGCTCGAAGGCGGCGACGGCAGGCTCCCACTCTCCGTCGTGGCGGTCGAGGCAGGCGTCGAGGACCGCGCAGTCCTCGAACCCACAGTTGGCCCCCTGGCCATAGGAGGGGACCACGGCATGGGCGGCATCGCCGATAAGGGCGACGCGCCCGCGCATCCAGGGATTGCAGCGGATGGTCACCATGGAGCTCACCGGCCGGCCGAAGAAGTCGCCGGCCAGGTTGGGGATGCGGCCGAGCGTGTCGGGGAACGAGCGGGCGAACAGCGCCAAGAGGTCCGCCTCGCTACGGATCGAGGCGAACGAGACCTCTCCTTCGAAAGGCAGGTGGAGCGCCAGGGTGGCGCTGCCGTCGAAGTTGGCGAAGCCGATCAGCATGTAGCGGCCGCGCGGCCAGATATGCAAGGCATGGCGATCGAGCCCCCAGGCCGCGGATTCGGCGGGCGGCAGCGTGAGCTCCTTGTAGCCCTGGTCGAGATAGGATTGCGAGAAGTCGAACCGGTCGGTCTTCTGGAGGTGCAGGCGCACCGCGGAGAAGGCGCCGTCGGAGCCGAAGATCCACGAGGCGCCCGCCGTCCATCGGGCGCCCGTGTCCTGGTCCTCCAGGACCACGGAGGGGGCCTGATGGTCGAGGCCCGCGCACTTGATCCCGAACCGGATGTCGACGCCGTGCTCCTTCTCGGCGATCTCGAGGAGGACGCGGTTCAGCTCGTTGCGGGTGATGGAGTACAGGGCCTCGCCGCGGTTGCCGTACGGCTGATAGACGACCCGGCCGTCTTCGGCATGGATCTGGCGGCCGTAGGCCGGGATCACGACCGCCTGGACCGCGTCGTGCGCTCCCACTCGTGCCAGGGCGGCCAAGCCGCGCTCGCAGAGGGTGAGATTGATCGAGCGGCCGGAGCGTTGCTCGCCCACCCTCGGATCCGGCTTCCGGTCGTAGATCCGCACGGCGCAGCCGCGGCGGGCCAGGCAGATGGAGAGGAGGGAACCGACCAGCCCGCCTCCGATTACGATGACGTCGTTCATGATTGGAATCCTTTCCCACCAGATCGGAAATGCTCCCGGATCCGGCCGGCGAGACTCAGGACGTGCGGCTCGTCCATGAGCGTCTGGTGGGCGCCGGGTACGACTTCGAGCGTGAGCCTGGTGCCAGACAGGTCCCGCCAACCCAGGGCGTGGTCTTCTCCCCTCCGTTGCTCGTCGTCGATCCCGGCCGCCGCCCGGAACAGGACGATGCGGCAGCGGCAGGGGGCGGGACGGTGCGTCCGTTCGGCGGACATCTCGGTCCGGTAGACCTCGAAGATGCGGCGGGCCCGTTCCGACTCCAGGTCCGCCGGCAGCCGTCCTACGGCCTGGGCGCGCGCCAGGATGGCCGGGAAGCGGTCCGCCGCCGGCAGGGCCTCAATCTCGTCGCGCTGGACCGGCACACGGAGGTGAGTGGCGAACCAGAGGAGCAGGTCGGCCTCGCTGCGCTCCCTCCCCCACTCCGCCTCTAGGGTGGCGGGCGAGCGGGCGTCTATCAGCAGCAGGCTCTCGACCTCCTCCCCCACCGCTTCGAGCTGGCGCGCCATCTCCTGCGCCAGGACACCGCCCAGCGACCAACCGCCCAGCCGGTAGGGGCCGTGCGGCTGCGCGGCCCGCACCGCGTCCAGGTAGAGCGTCGCCATCTCAGGGATGACGAAACGCGGCTCCTCCGGCCGCTCGAAGTTGGGGTCCTGGAGCCCGAAGACCGGCTGGTCGCGTCCCAGGTGGCGGGCCAGGGGCAGGTAGCAGAGGACGGTGCCGCCGGCCGGGTGGATCAGGAACAGCGGGCGCTCGCCGGCCACTCCCGGCTGGATCTCCACCAGCGGAGCGGTCCCGGCCCCACCCGGCTGCCGGCGCACGGCGCGGGCGAGGGCCTCGACCGTGGCCCCCTCGAAGAGGGTGGACAGGTGGAGGCTACGTCCGAAGCGCTGCTCGATCCGTGTCATCAGCCGCACGGCGAGGAGCGAGTGGCCGCCGAGCTCGAAGAAGTTGTCGTGGACACCCACCTCCTCGACTCCCAGGAGCTCCTCCCATAGACGGGCGAGGCGCAGCTCCACGAGGTCGCGGGGGAGTACTCCGCCGGCCCGCGGGCGGTCGCGGGCCGGGTCCGGCGCCGGGAGGCTGAGGCGGTCGAGCTTCCCCTGGGCCGTGCGCGGCAGCTCGGCCAACGGGACGAACGCCGCAGGGACCATGTAATCGGGGACGCGGGCGGCCAGGTGAGCGCGCAGCTCTCCAGCACAGGGTGCATCGGCTCCCGGCGCCGGGACGACGTAGGCTGCCAGGAAGGCCTCTGGCCCAGGACCGCTGCAGGCTATCACCGCGCAGTCCGACACACCGGGGTGCCGCAGCAGCGCCGCCTCGATCTCCCCGGGCTCGATGCGGAACCCGCGGATCTTGACCTGGTGGTCCATCCGGCCGAGAAACTCCACGGTGCCGTCGGTGAGCCGGCGCGCCAGGTCGCCCGTACGATAGAGCCGCTCCCCCGGTCCGCCGTAGGGGTCGGGGATGAAGCGCTCGGCGGTGAGGTCCGGGCGGTCGAGATAGCCGCGGGTCACGCACTCCCCGCCCACGAGGAGCTCCCCGGGCACGCCAACCGGCGCCGGGCCCAGGCGGTAAGACCCGGTCTCCACGACATGGCAGCGGGCGTCGTCTAGGGAGCGGCCCAGGGGTACGGTCCGGGTGTCGTGGCGCGCCCGCTCCGGCACGCGGAAGGTCAGCACGCCCACCGTGGTCTCGGTCGGGCCGTAATGGTTGAACACGGCGCATCCCGGCTTCAGGTCGCGCAGGCGCTCGGCCCAGTCGCGACGCGACGCCTCGCCGCCCAGGACCAGGCGCTGCCGTGGCAGCAGACGCTCCGGCCGCGTCGCGGTCTGCAGCGCCAGCAGGTGAGACGGCGCGATCTTCAAAACGTCCACGCCGTGGCGCTCCAGGTCCTCGGCCAAGGCGTCGGGATCGGCCGACCGTGCCTCCGGGATCAGCACCAGGCAGCCGCCCGTGAGCAGGGCGGGATAGAGAACGGTATACGACGAGTCCACGGCCAGCGGCTGGGCCATGCCCCAGGCGGCCGGTGCCGGCACGTCGAGGCTGCGTGCCAAGGCACGCACGTAGGACAGAACCTGCCGGTGCTCGACGACCACCCCCTTGGGGTGCCCGGTAGAGCCCGAGGTGTAGATGACGTAGGCGATGCTCTCCGGCAACGCCGCAGGCGGCAGGGGCTCGGGGCTCTCGCGGGCCAGCGTCTCCTCTTCGGCTGCGGCATCGAGGCAGAGGACGCGGAAGCTGCCGCCGGGTAGGGCCTCGCGCAGCCGTGTCTGAGTCAGGACCACAGGCGCGCCCGCGTCCTCCAGCATGAAAGCCAGGCGCTCCGCGGGGAACCGTACGTCGAGCGGCAGGTAGGCGCCGCCGGCCTGCAGCACGCCGAGGACGGAGACCAGCATGTTTAGGCCGCGCTCGAAGTAGAGCCCCACCCGCGTCTCGGTCCCCACGCCCAGGCGCCGCAGGAGGCGCGCGAGGCGGTGCGCCCTCACCGCCAGATCCCAGAAGGTCAAGGTCTGGTCCCCGCAGACCGCGGCCACAGCATCGGGCGCGGCGGCGGCGCAAGCGGCGAAACGCGCCGGGATCGTGTCCTGGACGGCGGGCGCGCCGGGCGCGTCGTTCCACTCCACTAGGAGCTGATGGAGTTCGGCCGGGCCGAGCAGCGGCACCTCGACGAGCGGGATCCCGGGGTCGCGCGCCACCTCCGCCAGCAGGCGTCGCAGGTGGTCGCCGAGGCGGGCGACCGTGGCGGCGTCGAACAGGTCGGTGTTGTACTCGAGCGATCCGGAGAGGCGGCCGCCGGACTCCACCATGGCGAGGTTGATATCGAGCTTCGAAGACCGGCTCGGGACCCGCACCCGTCCGACGACAACCCCCGGCACCAGCGCTCCGCCGCCGGGCGGGCCGCCGCCGAGCAGTGAAAAGAATACCTGGAAGAGCGGCGTCCGGCCGAGGTCGCGTTCGGGCTGTACCTCCTCCACGATCCGCTCGAACGGGACGTCGGCGTTGGCGAATGTCTCCAGGCAGCTCTCGCGGACGCGGCCCAGGAGCGTGCGGAAGCCGAGGGCGCCCCGCAGGTCAATGCGCAGCACGAGGGTGTTGACGAAGAACCCGATCAGGCGCTCGACCTCGGGGCGCATCCGGTTGGCCATGGGCGAGGCCACGAGCAGGTCCTGCTCGCGGGTGTGGCGAGACAGCAGGGCCGCGAAGGCTGCGAGGCAGACCATGTAGAGGGTGGCTCCCTCCTGTTGCCCCAGAGCGCGCAGGGCGGCGGCGGTCTCGTCCGGCACGCTCAGGGGGTGGCGGGCCCCCTCATGGCTCTGCACCGCCGGGCGCGGTCGGTCGGCGGGCAGGGGCAGGGCGGCCGGCGCGTCGGTGAGGCGCTGGCGCCACCAGGCGAGCTGCCGCTCGAGGCGCTCCCCCGCCAGCCAGCTCCGCTGCCATTCAGCGTAATCGGTGTACTGGACAGGGAGCGGCGGGAGCGGCGACAGCCGTCCCGCGGCCCGGGCCGCATACAGGGCTTGCAACTCGCTGAACAGGATCTCCATGGACCAGGCGTCGGAGACGATGTGGTGCAGGGCCACGAGCAGGGCGTGGTCCGCGGCGCCGAGACGGACGAGCCGGAAGCGGCAGAGAGGGCCGCGGGCCAAGTCGAACGGGCGCGCGGTTTCGCGGAGGGCGAGGCGCAGCAGCTCGTCTTCCCGCCCCCCGGCCGGCAGGGCCGTCAGATCGAGCACGGGGAGCAGCGGGTCCGGGGCCGGCCCGATCACCTGGACCGGAGCGTCGCCGTCCAAGGCGAAGGTGGCCCGCAGCACCTCGTGCCGCCGCAGTACCTCGCCGACGGCAGCGCGCAGGACCGCCGGGTCCAGGGGCCCGAAGAGCCGGAGCCCCTCGGAGACGTTGTAGGCCGAGCTCCCGGGCCGCAGGCGGTCCAGGAACCAGAGCCGCTGCTGGGCGAACGACAGGGCGAAACGCGTATGGCCGGCGGCGTGGGGCCGGATCTCCTCCTCTCCGGCGCCGGCCGTCCGCCGGGGCGCCAGATGACGCAGGAGGAGCTCCTGCTTCTTCGGCGAGAGCTGGGCGATGCGCTCGGAGACGCCGCTCACTGCGCACCTCCTTCGACCCCAGTCTCGGTTCCGATCTCGCGGCTGGCGAGACGGGCCTCGGCCTCGTCTTCGGAGAGTCCCTCGAGCTGCGCCAGCAGCGTATCCAGCTCCTCCTCTCCCCCCGCCCCGCGCGCTGTCTCGGCCACCACCGCCACGGCCAACTCGGCGATGGTCGGCGCCTCGAACAGGGCGCGCAGGGCCAGGTGGACGCCAAACCGCTGCTGCACCCGGGAGGCTACCCGCATGGCCAGGAGCGAGTGCCCTCCCAGCTCGGGGAAGGGGTCGTGGACGCCCACCGAGGTGAGGCCCAGGACCTCCTGCCAGATCTCGGCGAGACCGCTCTCGACCTCGTTGCGCGGCGCCACATAGGCTTGGCGCAGGCCGCCGGGGCGGGGGTGAGCCGCGGACCGCGCCGTACGCGTCGCGACCTCCTCGCCGGCCTCGCGCTGCTGGTGTGCCCACTCCACCAGGGCGGGCAGCGGCCGGGTGGCCACCGCGACCCGCGGCAGCGGGTACGCCAGGAGGCGGCGGAAGGCCTCGACCCCTTCGGCCGGCTCGATGCCGTGCCGCAGGTGGTGATCGCGCTGCTTCCGCAGCTCGTCCGGGAGATCGGCCTCGATGGCCATGCCCACCTCCCGCCAGGTGTCCCAGGCGATGGAGAGCACCGGCAGGCCTTCTCGCCCGCCCGCCTGCTGAGCGAAGGCATCGAGGAAGGCGTTGGCCGCGCAGTAGTCCGCGTGCCCCAGGCCGCCCAGGATCGAACTGAGCGACGAGAAGAGGATGAAGAAGTCCAACGGCTCGTCGCGCAGGAGGTCCGCCAGGAGGAGGGTCCCCTCGACCTTGGGCGCCAGGGTCTGCCGCATCTCCTCCCCGGTGCGCAGGGCCAGGAGGCCGCCGGCCGCCGTACCGGCCGCGTGGAGGACGCCGCGGATGGGGCCGAGGCTCTGCCGCACCCGGTCCAGCGCGGCGGCTAGGGAGTCGCGGTCGGCCACGTCCGCCGCCAGGACCGTCACCTCGCCGGCCGCGCCCTCGATTTCCCGGATCTTTGCGATCCGCCGGCTGGTGCGGTCGGCCGGTCCGTGCTCGGCCAACCAGTCATCCCAGGCGTCGCGCGGCGGTAGCCCGGAGCGGCTCACGAGGAC
>JBKKAU010000740.1:0-1901 GCA_046714475.1 Thermoanaerobaculia bacterium | reverse complement strand
CTCTTTGGCGATTCCGCCGCCGCGGCCGCCGGCCACCCCGCCCTGCGCTAGCGGCTGCCGGCCCTGCGCGCGGGGGCCGCCGCCGTGCCCACGCCGCCGTTCATCCGCGCCTTCGGCACCCTGCGCGACCGCGACAGCGTGCCGCTGCTGCTCGACCTGCTGGAGCGGCGGCGTCCACTGCGCCCCCTGGTCCTCGAGGCCCTGGGGCGGATCGGCGGCCCCGAGGCGCGGGCCGTCCTGCGCGAGTCCACCCGCAGCCTCGACCGCGGCGAGGCGCGCATCGCCTTCCGCGCGCTGTCGGTCTGCGCCGCCGAGGACGACGACGCCCTGTTCCGCGAGGCGGTGGCCGATCCCGACTGGTACGTCCGGCTGGCCTGCGCCGAGGTGCTCGGGCGCTTCGTCCGTCCCGAGAACATGGCCGCCCTGGCGCGCCTCGCCGGCGACCCGGTGCAGGCCGTCGCCCACCGCGCCCTGTCGTACCTGGAAGGCTGACGCCGTCGATGAAGACGACCCCGCCGCTGACCCAGGAGGAGTACCTCCTGTTCAACGAGCTGATCTCGGCGCAGTTCGGGATCTCGTATCCCGAGCACAAGCGGGAGGTGCTGGAGATGCGGCTGCGCCCGCGCCTCCAGGCCCTGCGGCTCGACCGCTACCTCGACTACTACCTGCTGATCCAGTGCGATCCGCGGCTGGAGCGCGAGCGCCTCGCCGAGCTGGTCACCAACAACGAGACCTTCTTCTTCCGCGAGACGCACCAGTTCAATGCGCTGTTCGAGGACGGCTTCGACCTGCTGCGGCGCTCCGCGGCCGACCCGGCGTCGCTGCGGCTGCTGTGCGCCGGCTGCTCCTCGGGCGAGGAGCCCTATACGCTGGCCATCTACGCGCGCCAGAACTTCGTGCGCCTCGCCGGGACCCACGTCGCGATCGACGCCTTCGACGTCGACACCAGCCGGATCGAGATGGCGCGCCGGGCCGAGTACGGCCGCTCGTCGCTGCGCGCCGCCACGCCGGAGCAGGTCCAGCGCTACTTCTCGACGAACGGCGCCGGCGGCTCCAACAGCGGCATCGGTGGCATTGGCGGCGTCGGCGGCAACGGAGGCATCGGCGGCATCGGCGGCGGGCACGTCACCCTGAAGCCGCTGTTCCGCAACGGCGTCCGGTTCGCCTGGGGCAACATCCTGGACCTGCCGTCGTTCCGGCCGCAGGCGGCGTACGACGCGGTCTTCTGCCGCAACGTGCTGATCTACTTCTCGGAGCCGGGCCTGCACCGCGCCATCCGGCATTTCGCCGAGGTGCTGCGGCCCGGCGGCCTGCTCTTCCTCGGCCATTCGGAATCGATCATCGGGCTCTCCGACCAGTTCGAGACCGTGCGGCTCGCCCAGGCCATCGCCTACCGCAAGGTGGGGCCGTGACCGGCATCCGCGTCGCGGTGGCGGACGACTCGTCGTTCGTCCGCAAGGCGATCGCCCGCATGCTGGAGGAGGAGACCGGCGTCCGGCTGGTGGGCTCGGCCGGCTCCGGCGAGGAGCTGCTCGATCACCTGGACCGCTGGGCGCCCGACGCCATCATCCTCGACCTTTCGATGCCGGGGATGGGCGGGCTGTCGACGCTGGACCGCATCATGACCCGCCGGCCGACGCCGGTGATCATCCTCTCGACCCACTCCAAGAAGGACGCGCCGCAGACCATCGAGGCCCTGCACCGCGGCGCCATGGACTTCATCGACAAGCAGCAGTACTCTCTCGTCGATTTCGAGTCCTTGCGCAACATCCTGCTGGAGAAGATCCGGCAGGTGACGGCCAAGGAGCTGCCGGCGGCTCCCGCGTCCGGGCCGGAGCCGCCGTCGGCGAACGGCGCGCGCCGCCGCCGCGCCGCCATCGCGCCGATCCTCGCCCCCATGG
>JBKKAU010000739.1:0-6226 GCA_046714475.1 Thermoanaerobaculia bacterium | reverse complement strand
AGACGTAGGAGTGCGTATATAAATTAAAACACAAAATCTGGTAGTATCGACCATCCCCGTTCCAGTCGTAGCTGTAAAGGGACGGTTTCGAGCCGGCGGTGAGGGTCAGGACAAAGGGAACAGGCAGGCCGGCGTGAAAGGCGCAACCGGGCGGGCAGCCGAGCGCGCGGAAGTCGGAGACGAGGGGAGCGAGGAGGCGAATGGGCTTGCGGACGATCGTCGAGCCGTAGGCGTTCGAGACCGTCAGCGTGAGGGTGCGAGTCGAAACGGCGAGCCCGGCGGTCGACCAGACCAGGTCGTGCGTCAGAGAAAGCGGCGCGGCCGAGCCGTCGACGGTCCAGCTGAAGGCCAGGGGGGGACGACCCGTCGCAGCGGCGGAGCCGCGAAGCGTGGCTCCGATCGGCGCGGGACTCGGCGACACCGTGAAAGTCGTGACCCTCGGCTTGGGATCCAGGATGGAGACGGACATCGAGCGGGTGGTCGTGCCCAGAGGAGAGGAGAGGGTGAGAGTGAGGGGATGGTAGCCGGAACGCAGCAGCGACGTCGAAAGCGAGGGTGAACGCGCGGGTGAGGAGGAGCGGTCGGGAAGCGTCCAGCGGTACGAGAGAGGCGGGACGCCGGCGACCTCGGCAGAGGCGCGGAGAGTGTCGCCGACGTAGAGGGGAAGAGGGGAAACCGAGAGCGAGCGTATGGCCGGCTTGGGCGAGAGGACCTCGACGAGCTTCGACGTCGACGAGCAAGAGCGGCCACGGCAGACGGTGAGGGAGACGCGCTTCTTGCCCGGAGAGGCGAACTGAACGGCAGGAGGAGAGCAAGTGGTGGCGACGGGCGGTTGACCATCCTGGAAGGTCCATGAACAGGAGTGTGGAGAATCAGCGACGACGGCCGAAACAGAGAGGCCGCTGATCAGGACGCCAAGCCGGATGAAGCGCATCAAGACGAGACCTCCAAAAGGAAAAGGCGGGGGCCTGTGAGAGCCCCCCGCCGAGTTGTCTTAGAAGAGACGCCGCGCTCCGAAAAGGCCGAAGAGGCTCCCGAGAAGGATCATGGCGACAGTGCCCATGGCCGGAATCGGGGCGGGCTCCGGAGCGAGGGGACCGTGGACCAGGGGAGTCAGCGTCGGGTCGCGGGGCTCGGTCGTGTCCGGGTCGTCCGTCGGTTCGGTGTTAAAATTCGAGCCGGTGGTCGAGCCTTGGGTCGAGAGGTGGGCGAGGTCCGCTGGGAGCGGCCCCACGCCGGCACGGAAGGTCAGAGTCGTCGACTGGCCGGGCTGCAGGGTGGGGAGCTGGACGAGGAAATCCGTGGCGGACTCGTTGGACCCGCGCTCGACGGTGCCGAGGGTGGCGTTGATCGAGCCCCCGAGATAGGTGAGATGGGGATCGAGCGCCGCAATGATCCTCAGGAGGTTGGCCGGGGAGCTGGAGGTGTTGGTGACGACCAGGGTGTAGAGGATCGCGTCGCCCGGATCGGGAGAGCCGTCGACGTCGACGTCGGTGGCGAGCTGGTCCGTTAGGGTGGAGGAGACAAAGACCGGAAGGGGCGTCGAGGCGGAGCCGCAGGCCTCGAGGGCACCCGCCTGGGCGCAAGCGACATTGGAGATTTGGACGAGGTCGTGGGGGAGAGAGCTCGGGGCGCGAACGGCAAACGTGGCCTCGCGGGTAGCGCCCGCGGCGAGATCTCCAAGCGTGAGGGTGCAGACGGAGCCGGGAGACGGCGAGGCACAGGTCCATCCAGGGCTGGCCGAGGGCTCGAACGTGGAACCGGCGGGGACGGTTTCTGTGAGGACGACGGCGGCGGCGTCCTGGTCGCCGGTGTTGCGGACGGTGAGCTCAAAGGCGACGAGCAGCCCGGCAGTCAGGGGGCCGCCGGAGTGGTTCTTGGTGAGCGTGAGGACTGGCGCGGCGACGATCGGGGTGGAGACTCGGGAGCAAGCCGTTTGGCCCTGGGAATCCTCGGCACAGGCTAGATTGTCGATCGACTCCAAGCCATGTGGCAGGGCCGGCGGTAAGGTGACACTGAGGGTGCGGGAGACCGTGGCGCCGGCGGCCAAGCCGCCGATCGGCATGGTGCAGGTGGCGTCCTGGCAGGACCAGCCTGCGGGAGCGGTGATGGCGAAGCCTGGGGGGAGGACGTCCGTGAGGACGACGCCAGCGGCCGCCTTGTTGCCGGTGTTACCGACCTCAAGCGTGTAGGTGAGGGTCGAGCCCGCAGCGGCCGAGCTGGCCGAAGCGGTTTTGACCACCGAGAGGACGGCCTCGGCCTGCGCGGGAAGCGTCAGGGTGTCGCAATTCTCCAGATTGCCGGAGCGGGCGCATGCGGTGTTGTCGATCGTGGTGGCGTCGGCCGCGAACGAGGGAGCCAAGCGGACCGCGAAGAGGCGAGCGATCGTGGCACCTCCGCCGGCGAGGTCACCCACGGCGATCGAGCAGCTGGACGCGGCGCAGGACCAGCCGGGCGAGCTTGCGGCAGCATCGAAGGAGCCGTAAGGCGGCAGGGACTCGGTGATGGTGACGCTAGCCGCGGCCTGGTTCCCGGTGTTGGCGACCTGGAGACGGTAGACGAGAAGGTCCCCGGGCGCGGCCTGTCCGGATGCGACGGTCTTGACCAAGGAGAGAGACGGGGCACCGTTGGTCGGAATCGTCAGGGTGTCGCAGGTCGAGGGATCGAGACAGACCGTATTTGAGATCTGAGTGACGCCGACCGGGAGAGGGTTGGCAACGGTGACGGCAAAGGAGCGGCTCGCGGAGCCGCCCGCCCCTTGAAGGGTCCCAAGACTCAGAGTGCAGGTCGAACCCGCGGCAGCGCTGGGCGAGCAGCTCCAGCCGGGCGAGCTCTGAGCCGGAGAGAAGGTGGTGTGCTCGGGAACGCGCTCCGTCAGGACGACGCCGGCAGCGTCTCGGTCGCCGGAGTTCGTGGCGGTGAGGGTGAACGTGAGCAAGGCGCCCGGGCTGCCACTGCCAGAGGCGAGCGTCTTGACGACGCGGAGATTGGGGGCGCCCCCGAGCGGTGTCGAGGTCGACGAGCAGTCGTTGATGGCGGACGCATCGCCGGTGGTGTTGGCAACGCACGCCGTATTGGGGATGGTGGTCGCACCGGCTGGCACCGGATTGACGACGCGGACAGCGAAGGTACGGGCGAGAGAGGCGCCGGGCTGGAGGTCGCTGAGACCGAGGAAGCAGCTGGAGCCGGAGCAGGCCCAGCCGGGTGACGAGCTGGCGGCGTCGAAGGTGGTGTGAGGCGGCAGGCTCTCGTTGATCGAGGCGCTGGTAGCGGTTGCGTTGCCGCGGTTTTGGACGTCCAGGGTGTAGATGAGGAGCGATCCGGGCGACCCGGAGCCAGAGGCGAGGGTCTTGACGACGGCGAGATCCGGAGAGCCGGCAGAGAGAGGGGTGGTATCGCTGGCCGTGTTGTTGGCGGTGTTGAACTCCGCCGACGAGGTGGTGATCGAGGCGGTGTTGGTCGTGGAGGTGACTCCGGCGGGGCGAGGCACAGGGGTGGTCACGGCAAAGACTCGGGAGCCGTTGCCGCCGACGATGAGAGCGCCGACCGTGAGGGAGCAGGTCGAGCCTGCGGCCGTGCCGGTGCAGGACCAGCCTGGAGAGCTGGAAGCCGGCGAGAACGTGGTGTGCTCGGGAACGGTCTCGTAGAGGACGCAGTTGATCGCGTCGGCCTGACCGTCATTCTGGAACGACAGGGTATAGGCGATCGTATCTCCGGGCGCCGCGGTCGCGCCGCCGTCCGATTTGGTAAGAGCGACGTCGGCGTAGGTGCGCGGCGGACAAGGTTCGTGGCGGACGGTCCGCGAGGCGGTCCGGTCCGTGAAGTTCGAGCCGGTGACCTGGGCCGTCTGAGAGACCAGGGTGTTAGGCGACGGGTTCATGATGCGGGTCTGGAAGATCACCGAAGCTCCGGGAGCAAAGCAGTTGCCGGTGGCGCAGACACGCCCGAGTCGGACGTGAACCCGGCGGTCCTGGAGAGCGGAGCCCTCGTAAATGGTCGTTGGGTCATTGGGGTTGTTCGCCGAGAGCGAGCCGGCAATCATGATCAGCTCAGGATCAAGGTCGACCTGGACGATGACATCGCGGGCATCGATGCCGTTGCCGGATGTAACGCTGACGACCCAGGTCAGGGTGTCGCCGCAGGTGATGTCGCCGCTGTTGTCGTTGTCGGCCGCAAGCGAAGCGTCCAGGAAGGTGTCGACGGCCGCGGTTTGAGCGTGGGCGCCCAGCGGGACGAACAGGAGGATCAGTAAGACAACTGTCGCACAATTACGATGCACGGATTACTCCCTTCTAGTGAAGATTCACGGTTTAAGAGTTGGCTAAGAGATGACCCGCGTCAGGTCTTCAGGAGATCTCTGAGACGGGAGGCGTAGGTGTCGGGGGTGGGGGGACCGGCGTCGAGCCGGGAAAACAGCGTGAGGAGCTGGGCCCAGGTCAGCTCGACGGGAAAGCGGGCGGCCAGGGCGACGTCCGGCGCGGCCGGAGGCGCCTTTCTCGGGCGGCCACGGCGCGGCGCGGCGGGTGCCCCGGCAGGGGCAGGCTTCTTGTCACGGGGAACCAGCTTCAGGGCCCGTTCGACCGCGCCCCGTCCGATGGGAGCGTTCTCGGCGGAGGATTGGGCGAGAAGGTCCTCTTGCGCCTCGTCGGGGAGGTCTCGGAAGAGCCGGGCGGTCTCTACGCTCTTGAGAGCCCCGCTTTCGAGTGCCCGGGCGGTCGCGCCGGTCTCCTCCAGGAGAGCGAGGTGCTTGCTGACCCAGGCGGCAGAGCGGCCGAGTCGCTCGCCGACCTCGGTCTGCGTCCAACCTGTCGACTCGATCAGCCGTTGAATGGCTTTTCCCGTGTCGAGCGGCCCCAAGGGCCTGCGCTGATCGTTCTCGATCAGCTGGAGGACTAGGATCTCGGAAGGGGAGAGTTGATCCCGCAGGACTACGGGCACTTCCGCAAGGTCGGCGGCTTGGGCGGCCCGCCAGCGTCGCTCGCCGGCGACGATGAAGTACTGCTGAGGCAGCTCGGGATGCGGCCGAACCACAAGGGGTTGAACGATGCCGGACTGGCGGATCGACTGCGCGAGGGAAGCATCGTCCTCGCCGCCGAATTCGGTGCGCGGCTGGTCGGGGTCCGGATGAACGGCTCCGACAGGAGCATTGAAGAACCGGCGCTTGTCGGCGCCGGCAGTGAGCACCGTGGCGAGCTGGTCGAGGCTCGCACCGAAGCCGCCGGTAGACTTAGACATGGGGCACCTCCTCAAGGAGTGCAGAGCAGACGGAGAGCCAAGCAGAGCGGACCGGTCTGGGAGCTGGAGTGAAGCGCCAGACGGGCCGTCCCGCGTCCACGGCGGCCTCGACCGAGACGCGGAGCGTCAAGTGCGGTGCCAAGACGGGAGCTTTCTTCGCGATGGCCTCCGCATAGGAGCGCTGGCGGGAGGAACTGGTGAGCAGCTTGTTGATGACCAGGCTATAGACGAGGCGAGGATTGGCCTGCCTCGCGGTCGTGATCGTGTTGAGGGTGTGAGCGAGACCGCTGACGGCGAAGGAATTCGCTTCGAGAGGGACGACGACACGATCGGCCCAATACATGGGCGCCAGTTGGCGGAGTCCGACCGCGGGAGGGGTGTCGAAGACGACCAGGTCGTAGGGGAGAGCACGAATCCTCGCCGCCATTCCAGGAGCGTCCGACACCGGCACCTCATGGTCGACACCGTCCAAGAGCTGGTGCCCATGGAGCAGATGAACGCCAAGCGGCGTCTCGATCGGCCGGATGTCGTCGCCGGTAAAGAGGAGGTTGGAGCCGTCGCGCTCCATCAGGAGTCGATGGTCACCGGTGAGGGCCAACGTAGCGTTGCCCTGGCTGTCCAGGTCCACCACCAACACGGAGAGACCGCGTTCCCGGCCGAGCATCGCGAGATGGAAGGCGAGCGTCGTCTTGCCGACGCCGCCTTTCTGGGAAGCGATTGAGATGAAAGTAGGTGGCATAGGCCTCTCTTAAGGCTAGGGACGGTTACCGGACGGGAAAATTATATCGCTTGCAGAAACAACCACAAAGGCGGTGCCCGGGCGCAGGATCAGGGTGGGCCGGACGTTGAGCTCCCGCTCGATGAGGCCGGCGGTCACGTCGCCAAGCTGTTGGCCGAGCGCCGCGGCGGCCGTCTCGCCGGCGCTCGGCACGGCGAACGCGTCCCGGGGCGCACCGGGCTGAGAAAGCTGGGTGGCGGCCGCCACCACCGA
>JBKKAU010000738.1:0-8518 GCA_046714475.1 Thermoanaerobaculia bacterium | reverse complement strand
GCCAGGAGGTGATCGGCGGCCAGTATCTGGAGATGGTGCTCGCCCGCCGGCGCCGCGCCCCCGGGGAGGCGCCCGCACCGGAACAGGCCGAGGAGCTGCTGCGGGTGCTCCGCCTGAAATCGGGACGCTACACCGCGGAGCGGCCGATCCAGCTGGGCGGCCTGCTGGCCGGCGCGCCGCCGGCGGTGCTCGCGGCCCTCTCCGGCTACGGCGCCGCGATCGGCGAGGCCTTTCAGCTCCAGGACGACCTGCTGGGGATGTTCGGCGACGCCGGTACCGTGGGCAAGCCGGTGGTCTCCGACCTCAAGGAAGGCAAGTTCACCTTCCTCATCTACTACGCCCTCGCCGCCGCCTCCCCGGAGCAGCGGCAGGCGCTGGAGGCCGCTCTGGGCGACCCGGAACTGGACGCCGGGACGGCGGAGGCCGCGCGGCGGGTGATCGAGGAGACCGGCGCCCGCGCGACGGTGACCCGCATGATCTCCGACCGGCTGCAGACCGCCCGCGCCGCGTTGGCGGGCCTGGCCGGGATCGACCTCGACCCCGAGGGGCGCCTGTTCCTCGAAGGGCTGATCGACTACCTCTGGGAGCGCGAGCAGTGAGCGGGACCGTGGCCGCGGCGCCGGCTCCCCCTGCGTCCCCGGCGGACGACCTGCGCGACCGCAAGGCCGAGCACATCCGCCTCGCTCTGGAGAGCCGGATGCAGCTCGGCGGCAACTACTTCGACGAGTACCGCTTCGAGCACGAGGCGCTGCCGGAGATCGACTTCTCCGAGATCGACACTTCGGTCGAGTTCCTGGGCCGGCGTCTGGAGGCGCCGCTGCTGATCTCGTCGATGACCGGCGGCACGGCCCTGGCCGGCAAGATCAACCGGAACCTCGCCGCCGGGGCGGAGCGGACGCGCATCGCGCTCGGCATCGGCTCGCAGCGCAAGGCTTTGGAAGATCCGGCGAAAGCTGATACCTTCCGTGTCCGCGAGATCGCTCCTTCGATCCCTCTGCTGGCCAATCTGGGTGCCGTTCAACTGAATTACGGGATCGGGGTCGAGGAGTGCCGGCAGGTGGTGGAGATGATCGGGGCCGACGCCCTGATCCTCCACCTGAACCCGCTCCAGGAGGCGATCCAGCCCGAGGGGCAATGCGACTTCTCGGGGCTGTTGCCCAAGATCGGCGAGGTGGCGCGCGGGGTCGGCGTACCGGTCGTGGCCAAGGAGATCGGCTGCGGCATCTCGGAGCGCACCGCCCGGGCGCTGGCCGGGCAGGGCGTACGGATCATCGACACCGCGGGGGTGGGGGGGACGAGCTGGGCGCGGATCGAGGCCCAGCGCGCCGGCGACCTCGACCTCGGCGAGGTCTCCGCCGGCTGGGGCATCCCGACGCCGGTCTCGATCCAACAGGTCCGGCAGGTCGAAGGGGTCACGGTGATCGCCAGCGGCGGCGTCCGCAACGGCATCGACACCGCCAAGGCCCTGGCGCTCGGCGCCGATCTGGTCGGCATGGCCTATCCGTTCCTGGAGGCCGCCATGGAGTCGCCCGAGCAGGTGGCCGAGCGCGCGCGGCGGATCGTCCAGGAGCTCAAGATCTGTATGTTCTGCCTCGGCGTGAAAACGATTGCGGAGCTGCAAACCGTCAGGCTCCATAAAGGGTCGTGAGATGAGCAAGACCATCCGTTCCGTCGCCGCCGCCGCTCCCCAGACCCGGGAGGACCTCGTCCGCTCGCTGGTCGGCGGGGAGCGCCGGTTCCACGAGCTGCCCAAGGACCTCTCCCCCGAGGAGGCGGCGGAGATCCGCCGCCAGGCCCTGGAGGAGATCACGCAGACGCCGCTCGACAACATCGCCCACCACTCGCTGGACGTCGTCCGCGCCTCGCAACGCAACTGCGAGAACTTCATCGGCGTGGCCCAGATCCCCATGGGGGTCGTCGGGCCGCTCCGGGTGCGCGGCAAGTACGCGGACGGCGACTTCTACGTCCCGCTCGCCACCACCGAGGCGGCGCTGATCGCCAGCACCAACCGCGGCTGCGCCGCGATCCGCGAGGCCGGCGGCGCCGTGGTGCGGGTGGAGGACGTGGGTATGACCCGGGCGCCGGTCTTCCGGACCTCCGGCATCATCCAGACCCAGCAGTTCCTGCAGTGGATCCAGGACCACGAGGCCGAGCTGCGGAGCCTCACCGAATCGACGAGCCGGTATCTGAAGCTCCTCGAGGTGCGGCCCTACGCCTTCGGCACGACGGTGTTCCTGCGCTTCCGCTTCGACTCGGGCGACGCCATGGGCATGAACATGGTGACCATCGCCTGCGACCGGGCGGTCAACGAGCTGATCGAGCCGGCCACCGGCGTGCCGTGCGTCGCCCTCTCCGGCAACTATTGCGTCGACAAGAAGCCGGCGGCGATCAACTGGCAGGAGGGCCGCGGCAAGCGGATCTACGCCGAGGTCCTGCTGGAGGCGCCGACGCTCCACCGCTATCTGAAGACCACGGCCCGCGACCTCGCCGAGGTGCAGTACCGCAAGAACCTGCTGGGCTCGATCGCGGCCGGCTCGATGGGCTTCAACGCCCACTACGCCAACGTGCTCGCGGCCTTCTTCATCGCCACCGGCCAGGACCCGGCGCACGTGGTCGAGGGCTCGCTCGGCATCACCTGTATCGAGCCGCGGGGGCCGGACTCGGTCTTCGCCTCGATCTTCATGCCGGACGTGCCGCTCGGCGCCATCGGCGGCGGCACCGCGCTCGACACGCAGCGCGAGGCGCTCGCCGTGCTCGGCGTCTCGCCCGACCCGGAGCGCCGCGGCGACGCCGCCCTGCGCCTCGCCGAGATCCTCGGCGCGGTCGTGCTAGCCGGCGAGCTGTCGCTGATGGCGGCCTTTACGTCGCAGGATCTGGCCAGGGCGCATGAGAAGCTGGGGCGCGGCGAGCTGCCGACCCGGCCGATGCCGACCTGATCCCCTGGCCGGTCCCCCGATACGGGACCGGCCTCCTGACTTTCGATACGTCTATCGGATGCCCCCCGTCGCGGTCTCGACCCCCGGGAAGCTGATCCTGATGGGCGAGCACGCCGCGGTCTACGGCCGCCCGGCTCTCGTCGCGGCGGTCGACCTGCGGCTCACCGTCCGCCTCTCGTCGGGCGCAACGGGCGCAGCGGGCGCGACAGGCGTCCACCTCGACCTCCCCGGCCTGGCTCACACCGAAGACACCTCCTGGGATGAGGTCCGGCGTTATGCCGCCGCCGCCCGCGAACGCTGGGACGACTACTCCCTCCACCCAGGCGCCGACCGCTTCCGGCAGGTGCGCGGCGACGACCCGGCGCATGTGGTCAAGGTCGCGCTGGGCGAAGCCGCGGAGTCCCTCGGCGAGCCGGAGGGGCCGCCACTGTCCCTGCGGATCGACTCCGAGCTGCCGATCGGCTCGGGCTTCGGCAGCTCGGCGGCCACTGCTGTAGGGGTGATCGCCGGCTATCTCCTCTTCAGATCGGGCCAGGCCCCCCTCGCCGACGTGCAGCGCCTCGCCCTGGAGGTAGAGCGCCGGCAGCACGGGCTCCCCTCGGGGGTGGACGGCGCGACCGTGCTCCACGGCGGCGTGCTGTGGGCCCGGAAGCTCGCTTCGGGCGGGATCGAGAGCGAGCCGGTCGAGCTGCGCTCGCCGGTGCTGGCGCGGCTCCGGGTCCATGACACCGGCATGCCGCCCGAGCCCACCGGCGCGGTGGTGGCCGCCGTGCGCGACCGCCGCGACCGCGATCCGCTCCGTCACGAGCTCCTCCTCGACCGCATGGAGGCTGCCACCCGGGCGTTCCGCGGCGAGCTGGCACGAGAGTTGGAAGAGCCGCACCGGGTGATACAGCTGCTGCGGGAGCACGAAGCCTGCCTGGAAGAGCTGGGGGTCGTACCGAAGACCGTCCGCGACCTGGTGCGCCGCGTGGAGGCCGAGGGCGGCGCCGCGAAGATCTCGGGCGCCGGCTCGCTCGCCGGACCCGGAGCCGGGTCTCTTCTGGTCTATCATCCACAGCCTGAGCGCGTTGGCGGCTGGAGCTTTTTACAGCCGTTTCCTTTTCATCCCGTTCATCTCGGGGCCCCAGGGTTCCGAAGAGAGGTCGACCGATGAGCAAGACCACCGTCGTCGCACCGGCCAATATCGCCTTCATCAAGTACTGGGGCGCCCGCGACCTCGAACGCGCGTTGCCGTTCAACCGCTCGATCTCGATGACTCTGGAGCGCTGTACCTCGATCTGTACCGCCGAGGTCATCTCGGAGGAGAAGGACCAGGTCTGGCTCGCCGAGACGGACGGCGGCTTCCGGCCCCCCGAGCCGGAGTTCGACCAGCGCGTCCGCGAGCACCTCGACCGGCTACGCGGATGGGCGAAGACCGACGCCCGCTTCTGGGTCGCGACGCGCAACAGCTTCCCCAGCGCCGCCGGGCTCGCCTCTTCCGCCTCGGGCTTCGCCGCCCTGACGATCGCCGCGGCCGGCGCCCTGGGGCGGGAGAACACGCCGGTGGACGAGCTGTCACGGCTGGCGCGCAGCAGCGGCTCCGGCTCCGCGGCCCGCTCTCTCCATGGCGGCTTCGTCGAATGGCCGGGCCAGGACGTCGACCTGAACGGCGACGCGGCCGATGCGCAGAGCTATGCCGTGCAACTCGCCGACGCCGACTACTGGGACCTGCGCGACGTCATCGCCGTCGTCGAGATCGGCCCCAAGGCGGTCTCGTCGATCGACGGGCACCGGCTCGCCCTGACCAGCCCCTACTTCGAGAGGCGCCAGGAGCTCCTCCCCGAGCGGCTCCGCCTGGTCCGCGAGGCCATCGAGGACCGCGACCTCGACCGTCTGGGGCCGGTCCTCGAGGAGGAGGCGATCGACCTCCACCTCATCGCCATGTCCTCCCGGCCGCCGATCCACTACTGGAGCCCGGGCACGCTGGCCGTGCTGCGGGCCGTCCGCGAGCTGCGCCAGGAGGGCCTCTCCGCCTGGGCCACCCTGGACGCCGGCGCCAACGTCCACGTCATCTGCGACCCCGACTCGGAGCCGGACGTGGTCGACCGGCTCGAGAACCTCCAGGCCGTCGGCTTCCTGATCCGCGATGGCGTCGGGTCCGGTCCGGACCAGGACGAAGAGCACCTGTTCTAGGGCTCCATGCCCGAAGTCATCCTGATCAAACTGGGCGGCAGCCTGATCACCGACAAGGCGAGGCCCGAGACGCCTCGTCCCGAGGTGATCGCCCGTCTGGCCGGCGAGATCGCCCGGGCCGCCGCGCGCGGCCCGGCGCGGCTGATCGTCGGCCACGGCAGCGGTTCCTTCGGGCATGTCGCGGCCAGCCGGTCCGGCATCGCGCAAGGGCTCCGCTCGCCCGACCAGATCCCCGGGGTGGCGGAGACCCAGAGGCAGGCGGCCGCCCTCCACCGGCTGGTCGTCGAAGCCCTCGCCGCCGCCGGCGCCCTCCCCTTCTCCATCGCCCCTTCGAGCTGTCTGGTGACCGCCGGCGGCCGGCCGGTGTCGTTCGCGGACGGCCCCCTTCTCCTCGCCCTCGGCCGGGGACTGCTGCCGGTCCTCTATGGCGACGTCGTCATGGACCGCGAGCAGGGCGCCGCCATCTGCTCGACCGAGCGGCTGTTCGAGCTGGTCGCGGAGAGCCTGGCCGAGCACGGACGGACCGTCCGCCGGGCGATCTGGCTGGGGGAGACGGACGGGGTCTACGACGCGGAAGGCCGGACCCTTCCCCGCCTGTCCGCCGCCGACTTCGAAGACGCGGCTCCGGCGATCGGAGGCTCCGCCGGGACCGACGTCACCGGCGGCATGCGCCACCGGGTCGAGACCGCCCTCACCCTCTCCCGTCTGGGCATCCCTTCGTGGATCGTCAATGGGCTCACCCCGGGCCTTCTGGAGCGGGCCGTGGCGGGGGAACGGGTCCCGGGCACGGAAGTCCTCTAAGCTGCTATCCTCTGCGCGTGGAAGTCGGGGACGCGCAAGACGCGGTCGATCTGGAGCGGTTGCTGATCCTCACCAGCCGTACCTTCGCCCTGTCGATCCCGCTGCTGCCGGAGCCGACCCGCCGCGAAGTCACCCTCTCCTACCTCCTCTTCCGGGTCGCCGACACGTTCGAAGACGCCGCCGCCTGGCCTGCCGCCCTGCGCGTCGAGGCTCTGGAGCGGTTCGGAGACTTGCTGGCGCGGCGGGACCCGGCCGCCGCCAAGGAGGTCTCCCGCCGCTGGTCCGAAGCGGTCCCCTGTGAGCAGGAAGGCTACCGCGAGCTGCTGGGGACGCTGCCGGCCGTGCTCGACGCGTTCTTCGCGCTCGCCCCGGAGCGGGTGGAGCTGATCCGCGCCCACGTGCTCCGGACCGTGCGGGGGATGGCCGGCTTCGTCGGACGCATCGAGGACGGCGAGCTGCGGTTGCGCGACATGGCCGACCTCCAGGACTACTGCTATGTGGTCGCCGGCATCGTCGGCGAGCTGCTGACCGAGCTGTTCCTCTGCGAACGCCCTGCCCTGGCCCCGGCCGCGCAACGGCTGCGCGAGCGGGCCCGTCCCTTCGGCGAAGGGCTGCAACTCGTCAACATCCTCAAGGACTCGGCGTCGGACGCCGTCCAGGGCCGGCTCTACCTCCCGGAAGGCGTCGAACGCCCGGAGGTGCTCGCGCTCGCGCGGCGCGATCTGGGGGTCGCGGCCGAGTACGTCCTCACCCTCCAGGAGGCCGGCGCCGATCGCGGGCTGGTGGCCTTCACCGCCCTGCCGGTGCGGCTCGCCTACGCGACCCTCGACCGCGTCGAGGCGGCGGGGCCCGGGTCCAAGCTGACCCGGCCGGAGGTCTATGCCATCCTGCAGCGCCTCCACCAGGCGCTCGACCGCAACGAGCCGGTGCTCTCCGCGGCCTGGGAGCCCGGCGCGGAGACCGCCTCGCCGCTCTCCGCCGCCCTGGGGCTGTAGCTTTTTTCGAGGTGATCCGATGAAACTTTCCGACCTCTCTCTGGCGCTGCTCCTGCTCGGCGCCCTTCCCTGGCTCTTCGCCTGCTCCTCACAGCAGCCCGCGTCGCCCGCCACCGGCGCGACCGGCGCCCCGGCGGCTCCGGGCGTGCGGGTCGTCTCCGAGACGACGGCCCAGGAGCAGACCCGGGACCCACACTCCTACTCCCATCCCGACGAGGTGGCGGTCGAGCACCTCAAGCTGGACCTCACCGTCGATTTCGACCGGCGGCAGCTGTTCGGCCGGGCGAGCCTGCGCCTGAAAAACAAGACGGGCGCCGACCGCCTCTTCCTCGACACCCGCGACTTGAACGTCCAGCGGGTCCTGCTCGACGGCGGCACCGAGGCGCGCTTCAACCTGGGCGAGGCCCAGGAGTTCCTGGGACGTCCGCTGGAGGTCCAGATCACTCCGCAGACGCAGTGGGTCCACGTCGACTACTCGACCAGCCCGGAGGCGGCGGCGCTCCAGTGGCTCGACCCGCAGCAGACGGCGGGGGGGAAACACCCCTTCCTGCTCACCCAGTCGCAGGCCATCCTGGCGCGCACCTGGATCCCGCTCCAGGACTCCCCCGGGGTGCGCTTCACCTACGAGGCGACAATCCGGGTGCCCAAGGACCTGCTCGCCATGATGAGCGCCGAAAACCCGACGCAGAAAAACGCGCAGGGGGTCTACCAGTTCCGGATGCCGCAGGCGATCTCCTCATACCTGATGGCGCTGTCCGTGGGCGACCTGGAGTTCCGGCCGCTCGGCTCCAACAGCGGCGTCTACGCCGAGACGCCGGTCGTCGAGCTCGCCGCTTGGGAGTTTGCCGACACGCCGCGGATGATCGCCGCTGCCGAGAAGCTCTACGGCCCGTACCGCTGGGGCCGTTACGACCTCCTCGTCTTGCCGCAGAGCTTCCCTTACGGCGGCATGGAGCACCCGCGCCTGACCTTCGTCACGCCGACCCTGCTCGCCCGCGATCGTTCGCTGGTCTCCCTGATCGCCCACGAGCTCGCCCATTCCTGGTCGGGCAACCTGGTCACCAATGCCACCTGGAACGACTTCTGGCTGAACGAGGGGTTCACCACCTACTTCGAAGGCCGGATCATGGAGGCCCTGTACGGCAAGGAGTACGCGGACATGCTCGCCGTGCTCGGCCGCCAGGACCTGCAACAGGTGATCGACGACAAGGGGGCGGACAGCCCCGACACCCACCTCTTCCTGGCGCTCGCCGGCCGCGACCCCGACGAGGGGACGTCCGACATCGCCTATGAGAAGGGGGCCCTGTTCCTGCGGACGCTGGAGCAGGCCGTGGGCCGCGAGAAGTTCGACCGCTTCCTGAGGACCTACTTCGACACCTTCGCCTTCCAGTCGATGGACACCCGCCGCTTCGTCGAGTACATGAAGCAGAACCTCCTGGGCGGCGACGAAGCCAGGGCGGCACAGCTCCAGCTCGATGCCTGGATCTACGGCCCGGGCGTGCCGGCCAATGAGCCGCAGATCCGCTCCGCGGCGTTCGCCAAGGTCGACCAGGCCGTCGCGGCCTTCGGTCAGGGGGCGGCGCCCGCCAGCCTGCAGACCACGGGTTGGAC
>JBKKAU010000737.1:0-22191 GCA_046714475.1 Thermoanaerobaculia bacterium | reverse complement strand
CGGCCGGATCTGGATGCGCGGCGTGCCGCTCGCGTCGGACAACAAGGCGGCCCTCGGCACCACCGATACCATCGTCGAGCGCCTCGACAACGCCGTCTTCAACAAGCATGGCGTCGCCCGCACGCGGGTCCAGATCCGTGCCCTCCAGCTCATCGGCATCGAGACCTTCAAGACCGCCTGCGGCGAGTACTTCGTCCATGCGACGCTCAATGGTGAGCAGCCGACCTCGATGATGCGGATCTTCCGCAACGACGCCAAGGGCGGCCGATTCCAGGTCGACCTGCGCGTCAACGCCAAGCTCGTCTTCACCCGGGTCGACAACAGCGCCGAGCGGCTCGAGCTCGCCGACCCCGTGACCCTCCCCGCCAGCCCGCATGCCCGCTGGTCCTACCGGCAGGCGATCCCCAATGCCAAGCGGACTGGCAGGGTCATGGTTGATACCGACTGGGATGGCACCCCGGACACCTTCCTGCCCGGCACCTCGAACTTCGTCGCGGGCTCCAACAGGTTCGGGAACAAGAACTACGCGCACGCCAGCTTCCACGCGGCGGAAAACTAGCAGCTCCAGTAGTCTCCCCACCAAGTCCCCGTATAGACCACGGCCCCGGGTCCTCTGGACTCAGGGCCGTTTCGTGTCACCGCCAACCTAGCAATCCGGAAGAAGTTTTTTCTCCGCCGGGCTCCTATCCTGGAGCTAGGACAGTTCCACTCCGGGCCATTCCGGCCCGAAGCGCAGTAGCTGGAGGAGATACGAGATGAAACGTTCCACCATCCTCGTCGCCCTGGCCATCCTCTTGGCGGCCTTGCCGGCCGCCGCCGCGGACAATGTGATCGGCCGCGGGATCGACCCGTGGGCGACCGTCCCCGAAGGGACCTACGCGGACCTCGCGAACAACCCCATCCCGGCGGGCTTCTTCTGCGCCCAGTCGCAGTCGTTCAACGGCCGCATCTGGCTGCGCGGCGTGCCGCTCGCGTCGGAGAACAAGGCCCTCGGCAACACCGATACCATCGTCGAGCGCCTCGACAACGCTGTCTTCAACAAGCGCGGCGTCGCCCGCACCCGGGTCCAGGTCCAGGCCCTCCAGCTCGTCGCCATCGACACCTTCAAGACCGCCTGCGGCGAGTACTTCGTCCACGTGACGCTCGACGGCGAGCAGCCGACCTCGATCATGCGGATCTTCCGCGACGGCAACAAGGGCGGCCGCTTCCAGGTCGACCTGCGCCTCAACACCAAGATTGTCTTCACCCGGGTCGACAATAGCGCCGAGCGGCTGGAGCTTGCCGAAGTCGTGACCCTCCCCACCAGCCCCTATGCCCGCTGGTCCTACCGGACCAACGCCAAGCGGATCGACAGGGTCATGGTCGACACCGACTGGGACGGCACCCCGGATACCTTCCTGCCCGGCACCTCGAACTTCGCCGCGGGCAGTACCAGGTTCGGAGGCAAGGAGGTGGCGGACCACACCGGCCACCAAGTGGAGGAGCCGATCAGATAGTAGTTCCCTCTCCCGGCTCCGCTCACACGAGGCCCTGGGTCCCTGGCCCCGGGCCTTTCATATTTATCCGATACGGAAGAAGTTTTCTTGCCGCCATCCTCCTACCCCTGCTTGTCACCCTAGTCCTTCAAGATTTCCGCGAAGATAGCAATCCGGAAGAAGTTTTCCCGCCGCCAAACTCCTACCCTACATCCAGGACAGTTCCACTTCGGGCCATTTCTCCCGGAGCGTAGTAGGAGGAGATCGAGATGAAACGTTCCACCATCCTCGTCGCCCTGGCCATCCTGTTGGCGGCCCTGCCGGCCGCTGCCGCGGACAATGTGATCGGCCGCGGGATCGACCCCTGGGTGACGGTCCCCGAGGGGACCTTCGCCGACCTCAGCGACAACCCCATCCCCGCCGGCTTCTTCTGCGCCCAGTCCCAGCCGTTCAACGGCCGGATCTGGCTGCGCGGCGTGCCGCTCGCGTCGGAGAACAAGGCCCTCGGCAACACCGACACTATCGTCGAGCGCCTCGACAACGCCGTCTTCAACAAGCGCGGTGTCGCCCGCACGCGGGTCCAGGTCCGCGCCCTTCAGCTCATCGGCATCGACACCTTCAAGACCGCCTGCGGCGACTACTTCGTCCACGTGACGCTGGACGGCGAGCAGCCGACCTCGATCATGCGGATCTTCCGCAACGATGCCAAGGGCGGCCGCTTCCAGGTCGACTTGCGCGTCAACACCAAGCTCGTTTTCACCCGGGTCGACAACAGCGCCGAGCGGCTCGAGCTCGCCGACCCGGTGACCCTCCCCACCAGCCCGTACGCCCGCTGGGCCTTCCGGCAGACGAACCCCAACGCCAAGCGGGTCGGCAGAGTGATGGTCGACACCAACTGGGATGGCACGCCGGACACCTTCCTCCCCGGCACCTCGAATTTCCTCGCCGGATCCAGCAGGTTCGGAGACAAGGCAACGACGCACCCCCCCGGCGGCCACCAGGTGGTGTATCCGACCGATACCGAAGGGCCCGCGACCTAGTAAATCCCTCTTTCTCGTCTTCCTCGTTTCGCCAAGGCCCCGGGTCCTCCTGGACCCGGGGCCGTTTCGTCTCACCGACGCTGTTTGTACACCGGCGCCAGGAAGACCGTGTCGAAGTCGGGGCCGGTCAGCGGCACCTGGACCGTGACCTGCCAGTAGGTGGGGAGCTTGCGCGCCAGGTCGGTCCCCGGCACGTCGGACGGCACGTCGAAGGCGAGCGGCAGCGTACGCAACCGCCCGTCGCCGGCCGGGACCTCCCGCGCCTGGGCGTAGACGATGAACGGCTCCTCGCCCACGGACTCATGGCCATCCTCCGGGTCCACGCTCACCACCTTCTCGTCCTGGACGCAGCGCAGGGTCACCTGGATCGGGCCTTGCGCCGCCAGCGGCCGCCCGAATTCCACCACCCCTTCGAGCCGGCCGCCCAGAGAGGCGGGAAAGGTCGTCCAGCGGACGCGGGGCCGGCGATGGCGGACGGCCTGCCAGAGCTTGAGCAACGCATTGACGAGGATCAGGAGCCCCAAGAGGTCGAGGAAGACGATCACCACCCTGAAGACGATGCTGTCTGAGGCCCAGGCGATGTTGAAAAGGCCGATGAAACAGAGGAAGGCGACGACGCCGAGCACCGAGCCGCCGGGGTTGATGTAGTCGGGATCCATCCCCTCCGGCCGCCAGGGGTAGTCCGCCTTCCAGGGCGCGGACCCCTTGGAGCTGGCGCGGCGGCGCCGCGCCGCGTGCTCGCCGCCGGTGAGCACGATCTGGAGCATGCGGAGGGGCATCAGAAAGAAGACCAGGCCGAACGCCATGGCGACCATGAAAAAGCGTGGATCGCCCGACTCCCGCAACGTGTCGCGGTAAGGGCCCACGGTCCCGGCCACCCCGAACAGGCCGATGGACAGGCCGACCATCATGAAGAAGATCAGGAAGCAGCCGCCCCCCTGCGAGCCGCGCAGCCGTTGGAAGAAGCCGCGGCCGAAGACCGAGCGCTGGCCCGGGATGGGCACCGCCGAACGCGGCGGAGCCCTGAGCCGGTCGTGGCCGCGCGTCTCGCGGACCGCGCTGGGGGACGAAGAGGGGAAAGGCACTGGAGGGGGATTCTACCCTCTGCCCGAGATGAAACGTTCCACCCTGCGACACCCAGTTCCACGCCGGGGCCGTTTCGTCTCACCGCCGCTTGTAGACCGGCGCCAGGAAGAGGGTGTCGAAGTCGGGACCGGTCAGCGGCACCTGGACCGTGACCTGCCAGTAGGTGGGGAGCTCGCGCGCCAGGTCGGTCCCCGGCACATCGGAGGGCACGTCGAAGGCGAACGGCAGCGAGCGGAGCGCCCCGTCGCCGGCCGGGACCTCCCGGATCTGGGTGTAGACGATGAAGGGCTCTTCGGTCACGGTCTCGCGGCCGTCCTCCGAGTCCACCCTCACCACCTCCTCGTCCTGGACGCAACGCAACGTCGCCAGCGCCGGACCTTTCGCCGCCAGCGGCCGTGCGAATTCCACGACCCCTTCGAGCCGGCTACCCAGATATGCGGGGAAGGTGGTCCAGCGAACGCGAGGCCGGCGATGGCGGACCCTCTGCCAGAGCTTGAGCAGCGCGTCGATGAGGATCAGGAGCCCGAAGAGGTCGAGGGCGAGGATGATCGCCTTCAACAGCAGGCTGTCCGAGCCCAGGCCGATGTTGAAAAAGCCGAGAAAGCCAAGCAGGGCGATGACGCCGAGCCCCGAGCCGCCGGAGTTGGTGTAGTCGGGGTCCATTCCCTCCGGCCGCCAGGGATAGTCCGTTTTCCAGGGAGAGGCCCCCTTGGAGCTGGCGCGGCGCAGACGGTCGTCGTGCTGGATGCCGGTGAGAGCGATCTGCAGTATCCGCAAGGCGACCAGCACGCACACCAGGCCGAACCCCATGGCGCCAAGAAAGGTGCCAGGCTCGTTCCCCTCCCGCAATGCGTCGCGGTAGGGGCCCACGGTTCCGGCCAGGCCGAACAGACCGATGCCCGCGCCGATCAGCATGAAGAAGATCAGGAAGCAGCCGACCGCCTCCGTGCGGCGCAGACGGCCGAGGACGCCGCGGCCGAAGGCCGAGCGCTGACCCGCTACGGGCACCGCCGACCGCGGCGGAGCTATGAGCCGGTCGTGGCCGCGCGTGTCGCGGACCGCATTGGGGGACGAAGAGGGGAAGGGCACTGGAGCGGGATTCTATCCCTCTCTGGCCCTCGACCCCCGGTTTCCTGTACGCTCCGGCCACATGAAACCGTCCCGATGCGGCGTGCGGGCGTCAGAGTTGCATCCCGTGCTCGCTGGAGACCGAGTCTCCCAGGAGCGAGCCTGATCCATGTCCTTTCTCTGTCGACACAAGCTCCCCGGCGGCCATCACTCCTGTAGCACGGGCCGCCCCGCCAACGCCCCCTGCGGGGCATTCGAGTACGTGCGCGTCGAGCGCCCTGAGGACCTCCCGAAGGCTGACCCGCGGCTCGTCGACGTCGCCGTGCTCGACATGAACCACGGCTGGCCGAACCTCGGCCATGACTGCCTGGTCCACGAGCTCCTCGACGTCGCCTGCGAGCTGCTGCCGATCTCGGAGGAGACCGGCGTCCGCGTCCGCGCGCTGTCGTTCGACGTGCGCCGTTGCGGCATGGTGCCCGAGCTGCCGGGCGGCCGCTTCGCCCTCTACGTCGGCACCGGCGGCCCGGGGCACATCGACCCCTCCGAGAACGACGGCGTCTCCGAGTTCAGTCAGGGCATCCGCGAGGACCCCTCGTGGCAGACGCCGGCCTACCGGCTCTTCGACGCCATCCTCGCCGACGACAGCGCCGCCCTGCTCGCCATCTGCCATACGTTCGGCGTGATGTGCCACTGGTCGGGCGTGGCCCGGCCGGTGCTGCGCGGCCCGGAAAAAGGGGGAAAGAGCACCGGCGTGCTCGAGAACGTGCTCGACCCCGAAGCGCGCGAGCACCCCTGGTTCCGCTGCTTCGGCGAGGAGATCCGGGACAGCGGAAGATTGCGCATCCTCGACAACCGCCTCTTCGACCTGATCCCGCGCAACGGCCGCTTCCCGGAGGGCGCCACGCCGATCGGCTGGGAGACCCTGGGCGTCGGCGGCCCGCCGGGCGACGCGTTGACCATGCTGGAGTTCGCGCGCGACGCGGACGGGGTGATGCCGCGCGTCTTCGGCGTCAACCACCACCCGGAGATCCTGGACCGCTCGCGGCAGCTCCTGATCCTGGAGCAGAAGCTGGAGCGCGGCGAGGTCGACGCGCAGTGGGTGGCCGAGCGCCGCGAGATCCTCACCCGCAACTATCCCGACGAGCGCTCCGACGACCTGCTGCAGCTCACCTCGGGCTATACGCTGCTCGGGCCGTTGCGCTTCCACCTCTGGCGCCAGGTGCGGCGGCGGGCCGAGTCGCTGGGGTTCGCGATCGACCTCCACGAGGACCGTATCGCCGCCGACGGCCCTTTCGCGAGCGGTGCGCCGCAGCCTCAGGAGGCTGGGGTCCGCTGACATATACTGGCCCCTCCTGAGACCGACCGTGCAGCCGAAGCCGCCGTTCGCCACCGAGCTTGACCCCGAGATGGAGATCGCCGAGTTCCGGCGCCTCCAGATCCAGTTCCCCGACATCTGGAACGCGCTCACCCTGCGCGACGAGGAGCCCCACACCTCGGTCGTCGTGCCGTCGATGACGCTGGACCAGAGCGAGCTCCGGAAGCTCGCCGGCGCCAGCTTCTACGAGGAGCGCCTGCTGTTCCTGCTGATGCGGCTGCGCAACCCGCGCGCCCGGGTGGTCTTCGTGACCTCGCAGCCGGTGCACCCGATGATCCTGGACTACTACTTCCATCTCCTCGCCGGCATCCCCGCGAGCCACGCCCGCTCGCGGCTGACCATGCTCTGCGCCTACGACGCCTCGCCGCGCTCGCTCACCGAGAAGATCCTCGAGCGCCCACGCCTGATCCAGCGCATCCGCGAGGCGATCCCCGACCCGTCGCGCGCCTATCTCACGGTCTTCAACTCGACGCCGTTCGAGAGGAAGCTCTCGGTGCTCCTGGGCATCCCGTTGAACGGCGTCGACCCCGACCTCTACCTGCTGGGCACCAAGTCGGGCAGCCGCAAGGTCTTCCGCGAGGCGGGGGTGCCGCTCCCCGAAGGGTTCGAGGACCTGCGCGACGCCGACGAGGTGGAGGAGGCGCTCGTCGAGCTGGCGGCGCGGCGCCCGGGCATCCGGCGCGCCGTGGTCAAGCTCAACGACAGCTTCTCGGGCGAAGGCAACGCCGTCTTCCGCTATCCGGAGGTCGAGGGCCGGGCCGCGATCCGGCAGGCGCTGCAGCGCATCGAGTTCTCGGTGCCCGAGGAGACGTTCGACGCCTACTTTGCGAAGTTCGAGGGCATGGGCGGCATCGTCGAGGAGTTCATCGAGGGCAAGCAGAAGCTCTCGCCGAGCACGCAGCTCCGCATCAGCCCGCGCGGCGAGGTGCTGCCGATCTCGACGCACGACCAGATCCTCGGCGGCCCGAGCGACCAGGTCTTCCTCGGCTGCAGCTTCCCGGCGCATGACGACTACCGGCTGCGCATCCTGGAGGCGGGGACGCGCATCGGCGAGGTCCTCGCCGCCAAGGGGGTCGTCAGCCGCTTCGGCATCGACTTCCTGCTCTGGCGCGACGACCCGGCGGAGGAGTGGCAGATGGCGGCGCTGGAGATCAACCTGCGGATGGGGGGCACGACGCACCCGTTCCTGGCGCTCCAGTTCCTGACCGGCGGCAAGTTCGACCTCGAGACCGGCCTCTTCCACTCGCATTCGGGCCTCATCAAGTACTACCGGGCGACGGACAACCTGCGCTCCGAGCATTACCGCGGCCTGTTGCCCGACGACCTGATCGAGATCCTCACCGACAACCGCCTCCATTACAGCCACAGCACCGACTCGGGCGTCCTCTTCCACCTGATCGGCGCCGTCTCGGAGTTCGGCAAGCTCGGCCTGACCGCCATCGGCAACAGCCGCGAAGAGGCGGACTCTCTCTATTACCAGACGTTGGAAGTCCTCGACCGCGAGACCACCTACGGCCGCAAGTCGGGGTAAGGGGAGAAACCCGCCGCGATGAGCTTCCGCTTTCCCGACGGCTTCCTCTGGGGGGCCGCGACCTCCGCCTATCAGGTCGAGGGCTCGCCGCTCGCCGACGGCGCCGGACCGAGCATCTGGCAGCGCTTCACCCGCACGCCCGGACTGGTGCGGGACGGCGACACCGGCGACGTGGCCTGCGACCACTACCGGCGCTGGGAAGAGGACGTGCGGCTGATGCGCGACCTGGGGCTCACCGCCTACCGGTTCAGCGTCTCGTGGAGCCGCGTCCTGCCCCAGGGCCGGGGCACGGTCAACGAACGTGGGCTCGACTTCTACCGCCGCCTGGTCGACGGCCTGCTCGCGAACGGCATCCAGCCGTCGGTCACGCTCTACCACTGGGACCTCCCGGCGGCGCTCGACGACCGCGGCGGATGGCTCAACCCGGACGTCGCGGACTGGTTCGCCGACTACGCCCGGATCCTCTTCGGGGCGCTTGACGACCGGGTGCAGATGTGGGCGACGCTCAACGAGCCGTGGGTGGTGACCGACGGCGGCTATCTGCATGGCGCCTTGGCTCCCGGCCACCGCAACCTCTTCGAGGCGCCGATCGCCTCGCACAACCTGATGCGCGCCCACGGCTCCGCGGTCCAGGCCTACCGCGCCGAGGGGAGTCACCGGATCGGGCTTGTGGTCAACATCGAGCCCAAGACCCCGGCCTCGGACAGCCCCGCGGACCTCGCGGCCACGGCGCGGGCCGACGCCTATATGAACCGGCAGTACCTCGACCCGGCCCTGCTCGGCCGCTATCCGGAGGAGCTGCGCGAGGTCTTCGGCGAGGCCTGGCCCGAGCACCCGGAGGAGGAGCTGCGGCACATCCGGCAGCCGCTCGACTTCCTCGGCATCAACTACTACACCCGCAACGTCACCCGGAACGACCCGTCGGCGCTCCCCGTGCGCGCCGGCCGCGTGATCCAGCGCCAGCACGCCTACACGGAGACCGACTGGGAGGTCTATCCCCAGGGGCTCACCGACACGCTGGTCTGGGTCAAGGAGCGCTACGGCGACATCCCGCTCTATGTCACCGAGAACGGCGTCGCCTTCTACGATCCGCCCACGGCGCTGGACGATCCGCACCCCGACCCGTTGCGGGTGGCGTACCTGCGCGACCATCTGCGCGCCGCGCAAAGCGCGATCGAGCAGGGGGTCGACCTCCGGGGCTACTTTGCCTGGTCGCTGCTCGACAACTTCGAGTGGAGCCTCGGCTACTCCAAGCGCTTCGGCATCGTCCACGTCGACTTCGCGACGCAAAGGCGGACGCCCAAGCAGAGCGCCCGCTTCTACGCGGAGGTGATCCGCACGGGCGGGGAAATCCTCAACGAATGAAGATATCGGCCGGGAGCTGGCGGACAGCCATCTCCCGCCCCTGCCAGTGGATAACGAGGCCGCCGGCCGGCACGGTCAGGCCCTGGTCGATCCGGAACCGCACCCCCTCCCCTTCCCTCTTCGCCGTGTAGCTCAGCAGCCCATGCTCCGTCCGCAGCCCCTGGACGGATACGCCTTCTCTCTCCACCCACTCCGGCGGCAGGCCCGCCCCGAGGACAAGGGCGCCGTCCTCCGCCCGCTTGTAGGCGAACAGATCGAGCAGGGCGTGGATGTATTCGGAGCCGACCCAGGTGTGGGGCATGTCGCCGAGGAACCGGGCCTTGCGCGCCTCGCGGGCGACCACCTCGGCCCAGTGGTTCCAGCCCGCGGGGCGGCGGTCCGCCATGAAGAAGGCGAGCAGCTCGTGGGTGCGCTCCCGCCAGCCGAGCCGCAGGAAGGTCCGCAGGTTGCGCAGCTCGTACGGCGTGTACGCATCCCACTCGCGCTTGCCGTCCCGCCGCTCGACGGACTCCCGCCAGTAGCGCTCGAAGGTGTGGAGCAGCTCCTTGCGCGGCAGGCGGGAGAGCTCGCCCCCCGGGGCCACGCTGATGCTGGTGGAGGTGGGGTCGTAATCCCCCTTTTCCGCCGAACCGGGGATGTAATCGATCCGGTGAAGGGCGATCGTGCGGCGCAGCGAGGCGTGGAGATCTTCCCGGAACTCGTCGCGGATCGCGGCCCAGCGGGCGGCTTCATCGTTTTTTCCCAGGGCGCGGGCGAGGTCGACCGCGTCGTCGAGCCCGCGCAGCGCCCAGAAGTCATCCCAATAGGAATGGACCGGTCGGTCCGAGTACCCCTCGTGGCTGATCGACTCGGGGAGGAGCCCGAAGAAGTGCAGCTTGTCCGGGGCGCGGTACTCGGCGGTCCGCCGCTGTTGCCGCAGCTTCTCCATGTAGGCGACCGCTTTCTGGACGTGAGGCCACATCGCGTCCGCGGTCGCGCGGTGGCCGGTATAGCGGAAGTGCTCGGCCGCCAGGTGGATGAATTCGCCGTGGCTGTCGTTCTCGGGCACCGGGTCGGCGCCGCGGACGTCGACGCAGCAGGGCACCTTGCCGTCGTCGAACTGGTGCCCCGCGTACCAGACGAGGAAATCGCGCGCCGCCTGGTCGTGGCCCAGCCGCAACAGGGCCGAGGAGGTGAGGGCGCCGTCCCGGATCCAGGAGCGCTCGTAGGAGCGCGAGCCCGGTTGGATCCCCGGTCCATCCCGGTTGATCAGGATGTAGGCGAGGTTGCTCCGCAGGGTCTCGGCGTAGGCGGCGACGGGGACCCGGATCTCGACGCGGCCGAGCGCCTCCCGCCACTTCTCCTCAACAGCCGCCAGCTCGTCGTCGAACCCCCCGGCCTTGGCGCCAGGGTGGAGCGGGATCGCGAGGTGAATGTCGCTCTGCTCCCCAGGGGCCAGCCGGAGGTCCCAGGCCAGGGCCGCCGAGGCGTGGCCGAACCGATCGTTCACCCGGGCGCGGCGCGGCAGCCCGCCGCGGGCGAGATGCGCGGTGATATCCCCTTCGTCGAAGGCGGCGGCGCCGAAGCCGTTGGGCGGCTCCAGGGGAAGGACCGTACGGCCGTCGACGGTCACGGTCAGGCCGTCCCACGAAATGTCGCGGACGGTCGCCACGCCGCCGGGGGTGTTGAGGAACTGCACGGGCGGGTTGACCTGGAAGGGGCGGAGGGCGAGCACGAGCCGGGGCCGCGCCTCGGTCCGGCTCTGATTGCGCAGGCGGTACCGGGCGTAGAGGACGGACCGTTCCGGCTCGCCCGCGGCGAAGGCGGTGACTTCGAGCGAGACCGGCGGGCCCTTCCAGGTGACCGAGGGGATCGGCAGGTCGCCTCCGGCCAAGGTCTGGGAACCTTCGACATCGGCCCAGGTCACGACATCGCCGTCGAGGACCAGGAACGGCTCGACGGAGAACGAGCCCTTGCCGGTCTCGAGCTGGCCGTCCTCGCCGAGCATCGCCTCGGCGGTGTCGCAGTCGACGCCCACGACAGTCCAGTACGCCTGCTCTCCCAGGAAACCGCGCGGGTAGAAGCCGCGCGGCGCGTCCCGCGCGATCGCCTCGAAGAAAGCGTTGCGGGTGGCCGAGAACGCGAGCGGCTGGACCGCGATCTCGGCCAGCCCGAGGTTTCCTCCTTCCGGGAACAGCAGGCGGAGATGGCGCGACTCGGTCTCGGGGAGGAACAGGTAGTCCCGTCCGCCGTCTCCGCCTGCGACCCGATGGACGGTCCGCCACTGTTTCCCATCGTCGGAGAGCTGCACCTCGTACTGCGAGGCGTCGCGCCCAGGCTCCCAGTCCAGCACCAGGCCGCCGTACTCGCGGTCTTCCAAGAAGTCGAGGGCGAGCCAGCCGCCCCCGGACCGCCAAGCCGTCGAGCGGTCGCCGTCCAGCGCCAGGCCGGGCTCGCCGAATGAAGCGGAGAGGGAGGGCGTGCGGTCGTAGGGCCGCTCGGGCGGCAGCTCCCTCAAGGTCAGGTCGTCCACGAGAAGGTATCCCTTGCCACCCCGGCCGGCGGTGACGGCCAGCTCGATCGCCGCGACCTTGCGGATCTCGCCGCCACCCGCGGGTCCCCAGGCGAACTGGACGTGCCGCTTCTTGATCCGTATTTCGGTCCACTCCCGCGGCGGCTCGAAGTCGCGGCGGTTGACCCACCAGACGTTCTCCCCGGAAGGGTCGACCAGCTTGAATTCCAGGTTGTTGGGCGGACCCTCGCCGCGCACCCGGAACCGGATCTCGTAGTTGCCCGGGAGGTCCAGCGGGAGCTCCCGCCGGACCACGGCGTAGCCCGCCCGGCCCTGGAAGTCGAAGTCGAGACGCAAGGCCCGGCCCTGAAAGCCTTCCTCTGAAGAGAGCGACGCCACTATGCCGTCCGAAGGCAGCACCTTCCAGCGCGCCAGATCCTCGAAGTCGTCGAGCACGCGCGGCGGCGCCGCGGCGGCGAGCAGCAGCGGGGCCAGCAGCAGAAGGCGCCTCACTCCTTGACCCCTCCCAGGGTGATGCCCGCGATGTACTGGCGCTGCAGGGCGAGGAACATCAGGAGCACCGGCAGTACCGTGAGCACGGCGCCGGCCATCATCAGCTCGGTGTCCTGCACGTGCTCGCCCGACAGGTTCGCCAGGGCGACCGGGAGGGTGTACCGGGCATCGTCCGTCAGCACGATCAGCGGCCACATGAAGTCGTTCCAGCTCGCCAGGAAGTTGAAGACCGCCAGGGTCACCAGGACCGGCCGGAGAAGCGGCAACACGATGGTGCGATAGATGCGGAATTCACTCGCGCCGTCGATGCGCGCGGCGTCCAGCAGCTCCCCCGGCACCGACAGGGCGTACTGGCGGACCAGGAAGATCCCCAGGATGGTCGCCAGGCTCGGCAGGATCACGCCCCAGTAGGTGTTGACCAGCCCCAGCGACTTCATCAGGAGGAAGAGCGGCAGCATGGAGACCTGGGCGGGGATCACCATGGCCCCCAGCAGCAGACCGAACAGGCGGTTGCGGCCGGGGAAGCGGAGCTTGGCGAAGGCGTATCCCGCCATCGAGTTGAGCAGCAGCGAGACCAGGGTGACCGTGGCCGCGAGCAGCAGGCTGTTGAGAAAGTGGCGGCCGAGGTCCAGACGGGTGAACAGCTCGCGGTAGTGCTCCCAGGTGACCTCGCTGGGGAAGAACGGCGGCGGCTCGCTGTTGGCCTCCCCCTCCGGCATCAGCGAGGCCGAGACCATCCAGACCAGCGGGGTCACGGTCGCCACGGCGAGCAGCAGGAGGGCGGCGTGAAGCAGCAGTGAAGAGAGGGTCCAGCGTCTCACTCCCCCACCCCCTTCTGGAGCCGGACCTGGAGCGCCGTCACGGCCAGGATCACCAGGAACAGCACGAAGGCGACCGCCGCGGCGAACCCCATGTTCCACCAGCGGAAGCCTTCCTTGTACATGAACAGCACCACGGAGAGCGTGCTGTTGACGGGTCCGCCGCCGCGGGTCATCACATAGGGCTCGGCGAAGAGCTGGAGGTAGCCGACCGCGGTGAGGATCCCCACGAAGAGGAAGGTCGGCCCGAGCATCGGCAGGGTGATGTGGCGCAGCTCCCGCCAGACGCCGGCGCCGTCGATGCGGGCGGCCTCGTAGAGCTGGGCGGGGATGCTCTGGAGGCCGGCGAGGAAGAGGACCATGTTGTAGCCGAAGTTCTTCCAGACGGCGAGCAGGATCAGGGAGATCAGGGCCCAGTCCGTATCTCCCAGCCAGTCGATGGGGCCGATGCCCACCCAGCCAAGCACCCGGTTGAGCAAACCGAAACGCGGGTGGTACAGGTATCGCCAGACCACCGCCACCGCCACCAGCGTGGTGACCACCGGCGCGAAGTAGACGGTGCGGAAGAACCCCTTGAAGCGGGTGAGGCGGGCGTCCACCAGCAGCGCCGCGGCCAGCGACACGGCCACCGTGAGCGGTCCGCCGACGAAGGCGAAGACCAGAGTGTTGCGCAGCGCCGTCCAGAAGACGTCGCTCTCTAGCAGGGCCTGGTAGTTGCGCACCCCCATGAAGCGGGTGTTCCCCGTGTCGGCCAGGCCGTAGATGTCGAAGTCGGTGAACGAGAGGAAGAAGACCCCGGCGACCGGCAGCAGGAAGAAGACGCCGATGACGAACAGCCCCGGCGCCAGGAACAACAGGGCCGCGCGGACCTCCGCCCGACTCCCCTTCACCTCTCCTCCTCCGCCCGCGCCAGCAGGAACCGCCGCTTCTCCAGGATGCGGTCCACCTCCTGGTCCAGATCGGCCAGCGCCTCCTCCGCGGTGGTCCGGCCGCGGATGGCGGCCTCGGCGTGCTCGTAGACCTTGGTGACGATCTGCTCCCACTCGGGGACCTTGGGCGTCGCCCGCACGCGCTGGAGTTGCTCCCGGAACGCCCGCACGTGCCGGTCGCCCGCCAGCACCGGGTGGTCCCAGGCCGCGATCCGGGCCGGCAGGTCGCCCGACAGCTCGTAGAAGCGGACCTGCTGCGCAGGCTCGGAAAGGTATTCGATCAGCGCCCAGGCCTCCCGCGGGTGCTTCGAGCCGCGGAACACCGACAGGCTCGACCCGCCGGCGAGCGAGACCCCGGGGCCGTCCGGGCCGGGCAGCGGCGCCGTCATCCAGCGGTCCCGCATCTCCGGCGGCAGCCGTCTGCGGAACTCGCCGACGTTCCATGGGCCGGTGATGTACATGGCGAAGTCGCCCTCGGCGAACTGCTGGAAGACGTTGGCGATCTGGGTGTTGTTCGAGACCGGCGCCAGGCCGTCGCGGAAGATCTCGAGATAGAAGTCGAAGGCCCGGCGGAACTCCGGCGCGCTGAAGGCGCCGCGCCCGCCGCCGTCGCGCAGCATCGCCGCGCCGGTCTGGAGCCCCAGGGTGATCGGCTGCGCCCACTCGTCGGTGGGGAGGAGGATGGCATAGCGCTTCTCCCCTTGGCGGGCCGCGACCCTCTCCATCGCCTCCCGCCAGCCGGCCCATGTCGATGGCATGGCGGTCACGCCCGCCGCGGCCAGGAGGTCGGTGCGATAGAAGAGGACGCGGGTGTCGACGTACCAGGGGATGCCGTAGACGCCGCCGTCGATCACGTTGGTGTCCCAGATGCCGGGGAAGTACCCCTCCGGATCGACGGCCGGGGAGGCGGCGATCCAGGGATCGAGCCGCTCCAGGGCGTCGATCGCCACCAGCTCGGGGATCCAGGAGTTGCCGATCTGCGCCAGGTCGGGCGTCGACTCGCCCACGAAGGCGGTGAGCAGCTTCTCGTGCGCCGCCGTCCAGGGGACCATCTGCACCCGCACGCGGACGCCGGGGTGGCGCCGCTCGAACTCCGGCATCAGCTCCTGGACGACCTCCCCTTCGCGGCCGAACGCCCACAGATCCAGGGTGACGCCCCCCTCCTCGCGGGGTCCGCACCCCGCTCCAGCCAGGGCGAGCGCCAGGAGGGGGATGGAAAGTCTCAGCGGGATGCCTCCTCCAGCCAGCCGCCCTGGAAGCCGGCCCGCCGCAGACCGCGGACGACGTGCGGGTTACGCCGCATCGTGCGCCATACCAGGCCGCTGCGGTGGTTCTCGATCATCGCCACGATCGGACCCTGGTCGATGCCGAGGTAGTCCGTATCGAACCAACCGACGCCGGGGACGACGCGGCCGTGCTGCAGCTTGACGTCTTCCAAGGTAAAGGTGGGGTTGAAGGCGTCGAGGAAGCCATAGCGGCCGAACAGGTGCTCGCCCCAGCGGCGGTGCATCTCCTCCATCGCCGGCACGACGATCTCCGGCGCGAAGGGGAGCGATGCCACCGCCGCGGTCGGCGCGATCGTGCCGTCGTCGCGGACCTCGCGGAACGAGGCCCCACGCGCCCAGTAGGTGTGGAACGTACGCTCGCGGCCGTCGATCCGGCCGTCGATCCGGTAGATCCCGTCCACCGGGCCGTCGGAAGCGGTGAGGCCCCAGACGTCCGCGCCATAGCCCTTCCAACCCTGGGGGTTCTCCATGGCATAGGCGCGCTGGGCCAGGGTGGCGCGCCGCGAGTTCTCGAAATAATCGCTCCCCTTCTCGCGCATGTAGGCGTCGCGGATCCCCCAGAAGTCGATCCAGACGTGCGAGTACTGGTGCCCGAACAGCGGCTCGAAGGCGACGTGCTCCTCGCCGCCCCGGTACGAGCCCCAGACGTAGGTCCTGGTGTATTGATCCCACGCCTCCGGCGCGACCGGATGGGTCGGCGAGCCGAGCGCCAGGACGAGCAGGATCATCGACTCGTCGTAGCCGTGCCAGTCCCAGGTGTTGTAACCCTTTTCCGGCGTCCAGGCGTGGGAGACGGCGTTGGGGCGGACCTGCATGAAGCTCCAGTCGACCCGCCGGTAGAGCGTCTCGGCGAGCTCGCGGATCTCCCGCTCCTCCGGGTGGTCGCCTGCGTAATAGGACTGGCAGAACAGCGCCCCGGCGAGGAGCAGCGTGGTGTCGATGGTCGACAGCTCGACCTGTTCGAAACGAGTCCCTGTCTCCATCTCGAGGAAGTGATAGAAGAAACCTTTATGTCCGGTCCTTCCCGCCGGCTCCGGCCCCTGCGGAGCGGCGGCGAGGAACCGCAGCGTGGCGAGGACGCGCTGCCGCGCCTCCTCGCGGGAGACATAGCCCCGCTCGGCGCCGATGGGATAGGCGGTGAGGCCGAACCCCACGGCGGCGACGCTGGAGAACGACGGCGTCGGCCAGCGGTCGGGGACGAGCCGGGTCCGCGGATGGGCGAGGTCCCAGAAGAAGCGGAAGGTCCGCTCCTGGACCTGGTCGAGGAGCGGACCGGAGGCGGCGGGAGACGGCGGCTGCGAAGACACGCACCCCGCAACCCCTGCGAAAACCGCGACCGCCGCCGCGGCATACCGGAAGCGGCGCATCAGAACGAGAAATTGAGGCCAAACTGCAGCCGGCGTCCCGGCTCGATCAGACAGCTCGGCTGGCCGAAGTTGGGGTTGGCCGGTCCCGTCGTCGGCGCGATGAAGCCGCTGAAGCAGCCGTAGTTCTCATAGTCGAAGACGTTGAACGCCTCGGCGATGACGCCGATCTCCCCGCCGCCGATCACGAAGTCCTTCTGCAGCCGCAGGTCGACCGTGCGGTAGGCGAAGGCGTCCGGGATGATGAACGAGTACTTCTCCGGCCTCCCTTCGTTGCGGCGGAAGCGGAACTCGTTGGGGCCGAAGCCGCGCGAGGCGTCGTCGATGTTGAACGGCAGCCCCGAGCCGAGCGTGATCAGCGTGCTCGCCCGCAACCCGAACGGCAGCCCGGCGATACCGGAGATCACCACCGAGTGCTCGTGGACGTCGGCGACCGGATAGCGCGGGTAGTCCTGGACCGTCGGGAAGTCGAGGCTGAACAGGTCGCCGCCGTTCTGCGTCGCGTCGGAGTAGGTGTAGGCGAGCGACATGCCCCAGCGCGACGAGGCGGTGAACGGCCGGTCCACGGTCAGGTAGACCCCTTCGAACCAGCCCTGCTTGTCGTCGCTGGAGATCAGGACGTTGCTGTAGTTGGCGAACGACAGGCAGCAGGTGCCGTCCGGCCGGCGGGAGCCGAACAGATAGGTGAGGCCGTTCTCGCTGCGGATGTTCGAGTAGGTCAGTCCGAGCAGGAAGGTGCCGAGCGTCTGCCGGATGCCCACGCTCCACTGGTCGGAGACCGGCGGCTCGGTGCCGTTCTCGACCAGGAAGACCTCCGGCTTGGGCGCGACGCCGCTCGCGATAAGGCCGTTCAGACCCGCGGGCGTGAAGTACTCCGGCCGCCACAGGATCGTCGGCTGGCCGTCGCGCGGCCGACCGTCGCGCGAGAAGCGGAAGGTGCGCACGCCATAGGTCAGGCGGAAGCGCTCGTCGAGGATGTCGTTGTAGAGGGTGCGGTCGTAGTACCGGCCCCAGCCGCCGAAGACCACGGTGCTCCCCTTGCCGGAGAGGTCGTAGGAGAACCCGACACGGGGTTGGATGGCGCTGGTATACGGGTCGCGGTCGCCGCCGTCGGTGAAGTAGCGCTCGGGGACGAGGCCGGTCAGGTCGCTCCGCACCTGCGCCGGAGTGACGTAGTCGTTGTTCACCATGTCGGTCTCGTAGTCCCACCGCACCCCGAGGTTGAACGTGAGGCGCGAGGTCGCGTTCCAGTCGTCCTGGAGGTAGACCCCGTACTGCTGGTTCTCGGTGTCGAGGTTCGGATCGCCGACGCCGTAGCGCGCCTCGAAGGGGAAGTCGAAGCCGATGTCGCCGCGGAAGAGGTAGAGGGGGTTGCCGAACTGCTCCTTGCGGACGTCGTACTCGAGGAAGTCGACGTTGGCGCCGCCCTTGACGAGGTGGGAGCCGCGCCATTCGAGGCCGGTCAGCGACAGGTCGTCGCGGAACGACAGCCGGCGCTGGGTGAAGTCCTGCTCTGTGTCGCGGCCGCCGACCCGGATGATGCCGATGTACTCCCGGCCCACCAGGCCGGGGTTGGTCGGCGTCGGGTTCCATTTGAAGTCCTGGTAGCTCGCGATGACCTCGTTGAGCCAACGGGTGGAGGGGGCCGTGTGCTTGAGGACGACCGTGCCGACGTCGTTCTGGATGTCTTCTGCGCTCTCGAAGCTCGTCTGGCTGCCGAAGTTGCGGACGTCGCTCTCGTCCCGGACGGTGCCGGAGAGGTCGAAGAGCTGGCCGTTGCCGGCCTGGTAGGACAGCTTGCCGAAGTAGAGGTTGGAGCGGAACGGGCTCGTGAAGTTGCCCTCGTACTGGCCGAAGAGAGGCGCCGCGAGGGGGTTGCCGAGGAAGACCCGGTTCGCCCGGTCCTGCTCGTTCCGCTCATAGGAGAGGAAGTAATGGAGCCTGTCCTGGGTGATCGGGCCGCCGACCGACAGGCCGCCCTGGAAGCGCTCGTACTCCGCTTTGGGCTCGTTGCGCTCGGCGGCGAAGTCGTCCTGCTCCACGAGATCCTTGTCCTGATAGAGGACGAAGACGTCGCCGTGCAGCGCGTTGCCGCCGCTCTTGGTGAGGGCGGTGATGATGGCGCTCGACGCCTTCTGGTACTCCGCCTTGTAGTTCTGCGTCAGCACGCGGAACTCCTGGACGGCGTTCTGCGGGAAGGGGTTGCCGCGGCTGGCGTCCTGGCCGACGACGCCGCCCTGGAGGATGTCGTTCTTGTAGCTCGCGCCGTCGATGAAGACGTTGATGTTCTGCGACGGCAGCGCGCCGCTCCGCACCTCCTTGCGGAACGGATCGGTCGACAGGCGCATGCCCGGGGCGAGGGCGGCGAAATTGAGGAAGTTGCGGTCGTTCTGCGGCAGGTTCTCGATCTGCTCGGCGGTGACGTTGGTGGCGACCTCGGAGGTCCGGATCTCCACTGGACGCTCGCCCACGACGGTGATGTTCTCGGTGAAGACCTCGTTGACGGTCAGCCGGAAATCGAGGTCGAGCCGCTGGCCGATCAGGACGCGTACCGTCCGGGTTTGCGGCTCGAACGATTCCGTCGAGACCCGCACCTCATAGGTGCCCGGCGTCAGGGTGATGGCGTACGAGCCGTCCGCGCGCGCCGTCCCCGCGTGCTCGAACCCGGTGTCGCGGTTGACCGCGGTGATCTGGACGCCCGGCAAGGCGTTCCCGCCGTCGTCGGTGACGGTCCCGCGCAAGGTGGCCGTCGTGGTCTGGGCCGCGCCCGGCGCCACCGCCGCGGCGAGCAGCAGGAATACGAGGGCAGGGATCCCAATGTTGCGTGTCGTCATCGCTCCTACCTCCTTGAAAGATCCTTCATGACAGAGCCGCACGATCCCCGGACCACCAGGGTGGTCGGCAGGACCTCGTGGCGTTGTTCGTGACCTCCGTTCGTCCTCTCCGCCGTCTCCGCCGTCTGATCAATGGCGCCCAGCAGACGCTCCAGGGCGCGCTCCCCCAGCCCGGCGATCCCCACCCGCACCGTGGTCAGCGGCGGAGTCAGGAAGCGGGCGATGGGGATGTCGTCGAACCCGGTGACGGCGATCCGGTCGGGGACCCGCACCCCGGCCTCCTGGAGGGCGGAGAGCAGGCCGATCGCCATGGAGTCGTTGGCCGCGAAGACCGCGGTCGGGAGAGGGTCGAGCCGCAGGACCGCGTCGCCGGCCCGGTAGCCCGACTCCTCGCTGAAATCCCCCGCGATCTCGAGATCTTCCGTCCACTCGCCGCCGGCCCGCAGGGCGTCGCGGTAGCCGCGCAGCCGCTCCGAGGCGTCGTAGTTGCCTGGCGCCCCCTGGAGAAAGGCGATGCGGCGATGCCCAAGGGCCATCAGGTGGCGCGTCATGGCGGCGGCGCCGCCGTAGTTGTCGAGGTTGATCGAGGCGAAGTCGCTGCCCTCGACCCGGCAGTTGAGCAGCACCACCGGCAGGGTGGCCGGGAGGTTGGCCTGCAGCGCCCAGGCGTCGGCCTCGGGCGACATCACGACCAGGCCGTCGACCCGCCCCCGGAGCGCGCGCAGCATGGCCTCGACCTCGGTCCGGTCGCTGTGGGAGCTGGAGACCAGGACGTGGTAGCCGCCGCGCCGCGCCGTCAGATCGATGCCGCGGATCACCTCGGAGAAGAACTCGCCGTAGAGGTTGGGAAGCAGGACGCCGAGGGCGCCCGTCTTGTTGGTGGAAAGGCTGCGGGCGGCGGCGTGGGGTACGTAGCCGAGTTGCCCGGCGATTTTGAGGATCCGGCGGCGGGTCTCTTCCTGAACAGGGCCCTTGCCGGTGAAGACCCGCGACACCGTGGCGACCGAGACCCCCGCCTCCTGGGCGACTTTCCGGATGTTGACACCCATGGATGTAACCGTTTACATACCGGCTCGACTCTAGAGCCGCCGTTACGGCGTTGTCAAGGCGCTGAAGAAGAAAAGGCGCCTCGCCCGAGGGGGAGGCGCCTGAGGCAGGGGGAAGACGGATCAGCCGAACAGCCGCTTGGCGACGTCCGCGACCATCTCGGGGTCGACGCCGGGCGACGTCAGCTGCGGCTCCTCCTCGAGGTCCGGCGGCGGGAAGCCGGCGGGGATGGTGTCCTCGACCACCAGCTCGGACCCGTCTTCCGGGTGCGGTCCGTTCCAGATCTTGCCGATCTGGGTGTAGTCCTCGACGCTGAAGCGGAACAGGACCTGGTGCAGGCCCTTCTCCTCGTACTTGCGGGCCTCGGGGAACTTCTTGTTGCTGATGTCGGGGATCGGGAACAGCTTGCTCAGGTCGGCGCCGGTCAGCTTCTCCAGCGCCTTGGCGTAGGCGACGATGTGGACGCCGCCGCGCACCAGCAGGAAGCCGACCATCTCGCGGGCGGTCGGGTCGTCGACCATCTCATAGACGCGGATCTTGTTGGCCCGCGCGCCGCACTCGAGGAAGAAGTTGTGGATCAGGTCGAGCTTGAGGTTGCCGCTCGAAAAGACGTTGTCGCCGGTCCAGGGTCTCCCCATCGAGTCGACGGGCAGGGCCGTCTGGCCGCTGGCGATGAAATGATACGAATTACGGGCGTCGACGGCCGACTCCAGCGGCGCGACGGTGGGATCAGTCCCCCGCTTCGTGCTGCCGGTCAGGAGCAGGTTGATGGCGTAGGAGACCAGCTCGATGTGGCTGAACTCCTCGGCGGCGATGTTGGCGATCAGGTCGTAGAACGGCCGCATCCCCTTCCGGCCGCGGAAGTTGAACGATTGAAAGGTGTAGTTCATCAGGGTGGACATCTCGCCGAACTTGCCGCCGAGCAGCTCCTGCACGGCGGCGGCGTTGTTCGGGGACGGATGCTTGGGTTGGGGGAGCTCGATGGGCAGCTTGTCGATGCGCAGAATCAAAAGATGTCTCCTTCCGGGTGGGCGGCACATCGTTGTACCGGGCAGAGCAGCGCAGCAAGGGCGGTGCCACCGGAACGCGAGAAGTTCCCGGGAGGAGCTACAGCTGGCGCTGGTGATGCCGGGTGTGCGCGGTGCTGAGCCCGACCATCTGGTCGAGCGGAATAGGGCCAAAGAAGGGATGGGTCAGCAGCAGCTTCGGCCGCTGGACCCGGGCCGCGTCTGCGGCCTCTTCGAAGCGTCCGGCGAGGTCCCGGAAGCGCTCTACAGCGTCCCGTTGCGAGCCCGAAGCGGCCGGCCGGATCTCCCGCGGCGCCTTGATGCCCGCGGGGAACGGCTTGCCGGCGATCAGCCTGGGCAGGAAAACCAGCCGCAATAGCCACTGCCGCCACAGCGGCGTGTGGACCCGCAGGGGCGTCTTCCCTTCGAGCTCGCCGAGCAGGGCCGCGTAGGAGAGGGCGAGGTGCTCGACGACCTCCGCCGGGGACCACTTCCCCTCGGCCCGCGGCCGCGTCCAGGCCTCGGGCCCGACCGCCGCCGACGACGACGCGAAGTCGGTGACGGCCGCACGGTGCGACCGCAGGAGGTCGTTCCAGGTCTCGGTGCCGGTCACCGGCGCAGTCTATCGAATAAGGAAGGGGAAGGGCGGGTTAGACTTCGCGCTTCATCCGTCTGTGACGGGAGGAGCATGCATGCGCATCCTGATAGCCTTGGGCGGCAACGCCTTGCTGCGTCGCGGCGAGGCGCTGACCGTCGAGAACCAACGCAAGAACGTCCGCATCGCGGCGGAGGCCCTGGCGCCTATCGGCCGCGAGCATCAACTCGTCATTTCCCACGGCAACGGTCCGCAGGTGGGGCTCCTGGCGTTGCAGGGCGCCGCTTACGACCAGATCAGCTCCTATCCTCTGGACGTGCTGGTGGGCCAGACCGAGGGCATGATCGGCTACATGATCGAGCAGGAG
>JBKKAU010000736.1:0-12404 GCA_046714475.1 Thermoanaerobaculia bacterium | reverse complement strand
CTCCGGCACGGTGCTCGAGCGCCAGGCCGTCCAGGGCCAGTCGGCCGATCCGTCGCAGACGCTGTTCCGCATCGCGGACCTCTCCAGCCTCTGGCTGGTGGTGCAGGCCGCGGAACGCGACGCCGTGCGGATCCGCCCGGGGATGCCCGCCGAGATCACCCTGGCGGCCCTGCCGGGCCAGAGGCTCCGGGGGGAGGTCGGCTGGACCGGCCGCGAGGTCGATCCCCACTCGCGCACGGTGCCGGTGCGGATCGTCCTCCCCAATGCGGACGGCCGGCTCAAGCCGGGCATGTTCGCCACCGCGCGGTTGTCTACTAGCGCGGTCGGAGATGAAAGCGAGCAGGTCGTGGCGGTGCCGTCCACGGCCCTCCAGCGCCTCGACGACCGCTGGGTCGTCTTCCTCCAGCGCGCTCCGGGCCGTTTCGAGGTCCGGCCGGTCGAGCGCGGGCGCGACCTCGGCGGCGAGGTGGCGGTGCTTTCGGGTCTGCGGGCGGGCGAGCCGGTCATCGTTGAAGGCGCCTTCCTGCTTCGCGCCGAAGCCGAGAAGCAAGAGGGTGGCGCGGAGCATCACCATCACTAGGAGAGACCGATGATCGAACGGGTGATCCAGAGCTCTTTCGCCAAGCCCGTGCTCACCGGGCTCCTGGTGCTCGCCGCCGCGGCGGCCGGCGCGGTCTGGCTGCGCGACCTGGAGCGCGACGTCTTCCCGGACCTCGCGACGCCGGTCTTCAGCGTCTACGTCCAGACCCCGGTGAGGGGCGCCGAGGAGCTGGAGACGGGGGTCGCGATCCCGCTGGAGGTCGCGCTGGCGGGCCTGCCGGAGGTGCGCCGCATCCGCTCCAGCTCGCAGGCCGGCGTATCGCAGGTCCGCGTCGAGTTCGAGCCGGACGCCGACTACTACCTGTCGCGCCAGCTCGTCACCGAACGGGTCAACCAGACGGCGCGGGACCTCCCGCCCGGCACCGACGCGCCGCTGGTCTCCAGCCTCACCGGCCGGCTCAACGAGGTGCTGGAGATCGTCATCGAGGCCGAGCCGGGGACCGCCGGCCTGATGGAGCTGCGCGACCTCGCCGACTTCGAGATCCGCAACCGCCTCCTCGGCGTCCCCGGCGTGGCCGCCGTGGAGGTGCTGGGCGGACACCTGCGCCAGTTCCAGGTGCAGCTCGATCCCCTACGCATGGCCGCCCTCGCGGTGACCTTGAACGACGTGCTGCGCGCCGTCGAGAGGTCCAACGAGAACGCGGCCGGCGGCTTCATCACGCAAGGGCCGGTCGAGTGGACGGTGCGCGCCGTGGGCCGCGCCGGCAACGTCGGCGACCTGCGCGCCACCGTCGTGGCGATGCGGGAGGACACCCCGGTCCGGTTGGGCGACGTGGCCGAGGTGCGCGAGGGGCCGGCGGTACGCCGGGGGCTGGCGCACGGGATCAACGACGAGATCGTGAGCTGCCGGATCTCCAAGCAGTTCGGCGCCGATACGGTCGCCGTGGCGGAAGGCGTGCGCCGGGCCGTCGAAGACCTTTCCAAGAGCATGCCGCCCGGGGTCCGCGTGCGCATCCTCTACGACCAGGCGGAGCTGGTCTCGGCGGCCCTGGGCGGCGTCGGGCGCGCCGTCCTGATCGGCGCGGCGCTGGTCGTGGTCGTGCTCTTCACCCTGCTCGGCAACCTGCGCGCGGCGCTGATCGTGACGGTGACGCTGCCGCTGTCGATCGCTCTGGCGGGGCTGATCCTGAAACCGGCCGGCATCGGCCTCAATACCCTGACGCTGGGCGGCCTCGCCATCGCGGTCGGCCTGCTGGTCGACGCGGCGATCATCATGACCGAGAACGTCTTCCATCGTCTGACGGTGGCCGCCGGGGCCGGCTCCAGGAAGGACATCGCCTTGCGCGCCGCCGTCGAGGTGGGCCGGCCGATCGCCTTCGCCACCCTGATCGTCATCGCGGTCTTCATGCCGCTCTTCGCCATGAGCGGCATCGAGGGGCGGATGTACCGTCCGCTCGCCGCGGCCGTGGTCGCCGCCATGGCCGCCTCGCTGGTGCTCGCCCTGACGCTGGTGCCCGTCCTCTCCGGCCTGCTGCTCCGGCCAGGCCGGCGCGACACCGAAGAGACTAGCGAGGACGTGGCGCTGATCCGCAAGGTCAAGGCCGTCTACGCCCCCCTGCTCGACCGCTGCATGCGCCGCGCCGGCCTGGTGCGGATCCTCTCGCTCGCCGTCACGATTCCGGCGCTGGTGCTGGCGTTCGCCATCGGCTCCGACTTCATGCCGCAACTGGACGAGGGGGCGCTGCTGCTCCAGACGATACTGCCGCCGGAAGCCTCGCTCGACGAGGTGGACCGCCGCAACCACCGGGTGGAGGACATCCTGCGCCAGTTCCCGGAGGTGCGCGAGGTGGTGCGCCGCACCGGCCGCGCCGAGCGCACCGAAGACCCCATGCCGCACGTGATCTCGGACGTCCTGGTGGTGCTCAAACCCGATCGGGACCGCTCGATCGAGGAGCTGGAAGGCGAGATGCGCGAACGGCTGGAGAAGGTCCCCGGCGTCGCCGTCCTCTTCACCACGCCGCTCGGCATGCGCATCGACGAAGGGCTCGGCGGCACCCCCGCCGACATCCAGGTGCGGATCTACGGCCCCGACCTGGAGCGGCTCGCCCGGCTGGCGGGAGAGGCGCGCGAGCTGATGGAGCCTGTCGAGGGGATCGCCGACCTGCGGGCCGAGGCGCTGACCGGTCTGCCGCAGGTGCGGATCACGGTCGACCGCGAGGCGGTGGCGCGGGTGGGGCTCGCTCCGGCGGACGTCATCGACGCGCTGCGCGTCGGCCTCGCGGGCCAGGAGGTCTCCCAGGTCTGGGTCGGCCAGCGCCGCTTCGACCTGGTCGTGCGCTTGGAGGACCAGCGGCGCAACGACCTCTCGGCCCTGCGCTCGCTGCTGATCGACGGCCCCGACGGCCAGCGCATCCCGCTCGGGCAGCTCACCACCATCGAGGAGACCTTCGGACCGGCGTCCATCCAGCGCGAAGCGGGCAGCCGCCGCATCGCCGTCGAGGCGAGCGTCGCCGGCCGCGACCTGGGGAGCGCCGCCGCCGAGGTCCGCGACAGCCTGCGCGAGGGCCTCGACCTGCCGACCGGCTACTTCTTCGACGTCGGCGGCCGGGTCGAGAACCAGGCGCGGGCGATGCGCTCGCTCACCCTGGCGATCGCCGTCGCGCTCTTCGCCGTGCTCGTGCTGCTCTACCTGGCCCTGGGCTCGTTCGCCGAGACGCTGGTGATCCTGGCGACGCTGCCGGACGCCTTCGTGGGCGGCATCCTCGCGTTGTGGATCGCCGGCGAGACCTGGAACGTCTCCTCCCTGGTGGGCTTGATCGGCCTCTTCGGCATCGCGGTGCAGAACGGCCTCGTGCTGGTCTCACAGACCCGCACGCTGATCGCCGAGGGCCGGCCCTTCGAGGAGGCGCTCCGCGAGGCTTCGATCGGCCGCGTGCGCCCCAAGCTGATGACCGCCGGCACGGCGATCCTGGGGCTGCTGCCGCTCCTGGTCCTGCGCTTCCATGGCACCGAGATCGAGCGCCCGCTGGCCGTGGTGATGATCGGCGGGTTGATCACCTCGACCCTGTTCACGCTGCTGGCGCTGCCGACCTTCTACCAGCTCGTCCACCAGTGGCGGGAGCGGCTGCGTCGGCGGCGGGGTACGAAAACCGTGGAGGCCTGAATGGAGCCCAGGGCGTTTCGCATCCGCGGCATGGACTGCGCCGAGGAGATCGCCATCCTCAAGAGGGAGGTGGGGCCCCTGGTGGGAGGGGAGGAGCGGCTCGCCTTCGACCTGCTCAAGGCGAAGATGACGGTGCTCGATCCGCCCTCGGGAATCGGCGACCCGGAGGTCATCCGGGCGGTCGAGAGCACCGGCATGAAGGCACAGGCCTGGGAAGACCACCCCGAGCGCCTGGCGCCCGAGGGCTTCTGGGCGCGCCGCGGGCGGACCCTTCTCGCCATCGCGAGCGGTCTCGGGGTCCTCGCCGGCTTCGCCACGCATGCGGCGCTGGCGGGAGGGTTCTCCGGTGCCCTGGGCTCGGAAGGGATGGGCGTCGCGGCGGCCGGCGTGCCCTGGGCCGCCCGGGCCTTCTACCTGCTCGCGATCCTGGCCGGGGTCTGGACCGTGGCGCCCAAGGCCTGGTTCTCCCTGCGGCGGCTCCGCCCGGACATGAACCTGCTGATGACCATCGCGGTCCTGGGAGCGGTGGCGATCGGCGAATGGTTCGAGGGGGCGACCGTCGCGTTCCTCTTCGCCGTTTCGCTGGCCCTGGAGTCCTGGAGCGTGGGACGGGCCCGGCGGGCCATCGCCGCGCTGATGGACTTGACGCCCCAGACGGCGCGCGTCCGGACACCCGACGGACGCGAGGAGGAGGTCCCGGCCGAGCAGGTCGAGGTGGGCGCTCTCCTGCTGGTCAAGCCCGGCGAGAAGATTCCGCTCGACGGCCGGGTGAAGGGCGGCGGGAGCGAGGTCAACCAGGCGCCGATCACGGGTGAGAGCGCGCCGGTGCCCAAGGGGGTGGGAGACGAAGTGTTCGCCGGCACGATCAACGGCGACGGCGCGCTGGAGGTGGAGGCCACGAAGCGCGCCGAGGACACGACGCTCGCCCACATCATCCGCATGGTCGAGGAGGGGCAATCCCGCAAGGCCCCGTCCGAGCAGTGGGTCGAGAAGTTCGCCCGGATGTACACCCCGGCCGTGCTGGGCCTCGCGCTCGCGGTGTTGCTGATCCCGCCGCTCGTGTTCGGCGGCGCCTGGGACGTGTGGATCTACCGCGCGCTGGTGCTGCTGGTCATCGCCTGCCCTTGCGCCCTGGTGATCTCGACGCCGGTGAGCATCGTGGCCGCGCTCGCCGCCGCGGCGAGGAACGGCGTGCTGGTCAAGGGCGGCCTGTACATCGAGGTGCCGGCGCGTCTGCGCGCCGTGGCCCTCGACAAGACGGGGACGCTGACCCAGGGAAGGCCGGCGGTGGTGGAGGTCGTACCCCTCGCGGGGCACGACGAGCGGGAGCTGCTGCAGCGGGTCGGGGCGCTCGAAGCCCGCAGCGAGCACCCTCTGGCGCGGGCCATTCTCGCCTACACCAAGGACCGCGGGATCGGGGTCCATCCCGCCGAGGATTTCCAGATCCTCCAGGGCAAGGGCGCCACCGGCCGCTTCGAGGGCCGGGAGTATTGGCTGGGCTCTCACCGCTACCTCGAAGAGCGGGGACAGGAGACCCCGGAGATCCACGAACGGCTCGAAGCCATGTCGCAGGCCGGCCGGTCGGCGGTCGTGGTCGGCAACGGTGAGCACGTCTGCGGCCTGATCGCGGTGGCCGATGCCGTACGGCCGGAGTCGAAGGCGGCGGTCCAAGCCCTGCGCGACGCGGGCGTGCAGACCATCGTCATGCTCACCGGGGACAACCGGGGCACGGCCGAGGCGATCGGCTCAGAGACGGGGGTCGACGAGGTGCGGGCCGAGATGCTCCCGGCCGAGAAGGTGGCGGCGGTCGACGAGCTGCTCGCCCGCTACGGCGCGGTGGCGATGATCGGCGACGGCGTCAACGACGCGCCGGCCCTGGCGCGCGCCACCCTCTCGGTCGCCATGGGCGCCGCCGGCAGCGACGCGGCGATCGAGACGGCCGACGTGGCCCTGATGTCGGACGACCTCTCGAAGCTCCCCTGGCTGATCCGCCACTCCCGCCGCGCCCTCGCCGTCATCCGGCAGAACATCGTGTTCTCGCTGGCCGTCAAGGCGCTGTTCGTCGTGCTCACCTTCGCCGGTCACGCCTCGCTCTGGGCGGCCATCGCCGCCGACATGGGGGCGTCCCTTCTGGTGATCGCCAACGGCTTGCGCTTGCTGCGGACCGGAGATTAGATCCTCAGCGAGGTCCAAGGAGAATCACGAGGGCTCCCGCGACGCAGAGGAGCGCTCCTGTCTAAGAGGGTGTCTCGAAAGTTTCCTCCGGTAGGTCTCGCGTCACCGCCTCGCTCTGTCATCCTGAGCTAAGCGATGGACCAGGGGGCAGGGAACTTGCTTGGCAGCAAGCCGTTGCGCCTTCTTGAACGTTCCTCCGCCCAGGTCATTAGCTTCGCTCAGGATGACACTTCGGAAGGGAAGCGCGACTTTCGAGACACCCTCTAACAGGGCAAAGGCTCACCAGGGCCTTGATCGAAGTGAGCGGATGTTGCATGGACTTGCAAACCCCGCTAAGCTGAACCCCATGAGCCACCCCCACATCGAGACATCCAGCCCAGGGTCCATGGCAGGGTTCCTCCGTGAGGCGTCAGCGCGCCTCGGCATCTCGCAGGAGAAGCTGGAGACCGCGGTGCGCGCGGCGCAGGTGCTGTCCAATGAAGAGCTGGAGGTCGTCGAGGAGCTGCTCCACCTGGCGGACGCCGGCATCCCGCAGAAACGCCGGTCCGCCATGTCGCGCGGCGTGGTCAAGGCGCTGGAGGCGGTCCCGGGGGAGTCGGCGCTCGACCCGCTTGCGGAGGTGGATGAGCCGATGGACACGGCCGCGGCCGCCGAGGCGCTGTCGTTCGCCGAGGTCGAGGCGCAGACGGCGCGTGAGGCGATCCTGCGCGACTGCGTCAGCGCGGCCGAGGCGGCGCGGCGGACCGGGCGCTCCCGGCAGGCGCTCGAAAGGCTGCGGCGGGCGGGACGGCTTGTGGCTTTGCGCGTCGGCAACCAGTGGCGCTACCCGGTCTGGCAGTTCGATCTCGACGCTCCGGGCGGCATCGTTCCCGGCCTCGAAGAGGTCCTGCGGCACCTCGCCCTCTCCCCCGCCGGCGCCGCCTTCTGGCTGCTCCAGCCCTCTGAGCGCTTGGATGGCGCGCGGCCGGTCGACCTGTTGCGCCGCCGTCGTCCCGAGCCCGTGATCGCGCTGGCCCGCGAGGCCGGCACCCTGCCTTGACGCTGCCGCCACCGCCGGCGGCCCTGCCGCCCGATCCGCCGCTCCACGAGCTCCAGCCCGGGGACCGTCTCGTGCGCTTCTACAACCCGGCGCACGGTCCCTGGCACGCGCAACGCTTCTACGGCCCCCTGGCGGAGACCCGCTTCGACCATCACCCGCCGCCGCTCGCGGTGTCGCCGGACCGCTCGGTCTGGTACGCCGCCGGCTCGCTGATCGGCGCGGTCGCCGAGGCGTTCGGCAACCTCCGTTTCGTCGACAAGGGCGCGCAGCGGAGGGTCTGCGTCGCGAGCGTCCGCGCGCCCATCCCCCTGCTCGACCTGGTAGGAGTGGCGCCGCGCCTCTTCGGGCTCGACCAGCGGATCGGGACGAGCACCGAGTACGCCCGCACGCAGGAGTGGGCGCGCGCGTTCTACGGCGCGTATGAAGACGTCCGGGGCCTGCGCTGGCGCGGCCGTCAGGCCGGCGCGCTCTGCGTCGCTCTCACTGATCGCATGGGGAGCTCGGATATGGAGGCCCTGGAGATCCTCGTGGACCACGACCTCGCCCACCCCGACGTCTGGCCCCGCATCGCCCGCGCCGCCCACCGCGCGCACCTGCGGATCGTGGCGCCGTAGGGCGGCCACGCTGGAGGAGATGGGGATCGAGTATCCGGGCCCCTGACCCCATCAGCGAAAGGCTCCATCTTGCCGCGGCTGCCGATGGATAGGCCGGCGAGTTGCTATCATCCGGTCATCATGGGGGGCCTGCCGATGTCCAGATTCCTCGTATCCCTGATCGCGGCGGCCGGCCTGACCGCCGCCGGATTCATGGCGGGTACTTCGTGGGGCGGCCGGGGTGGACCGGCGGCGATCCAGGCTTCCGGTGCAGAGTCGGCGGCCCTGGCGCCCGCTCCCCAGGCTTCGACTCCGGCCTCGCCGCTGCGCGCCGAGCTGGCGTACGAAGAGCGGGCCACCATCGCGCTGTTCGAGCGCTCCTCCCCGTCGGCGGTGTTCGTCACCTCGCTCGCGGTCCGCCAGGACGCCTTCAGCTTCAACGCCCAGCAGATCCCGCAGGGCAACGGCTCGGGATTCGTCTGGGACCGCCAGGGCCACATCGTCACCAACTACCACGTCATCGCCGGCGCCGACGCGGCGCAGGTCACCCTCGCCGACCGTTCCACCTGGGATGCCCGTCTCGTCGGCGGCGCCCCGGAGAAGGACCTCGCCGTGCTGCGCATCGAGGCGCCCGCGGACCGGCTGCGCCCCCTGCCCATCGGCCGCTCGGAGGACCTGCGCGTCGGCCAGGCGGTCTTCGCCATCGGCAACCCCTTCGGCTTCGACCAGACGCTGACCACCGGCGTCATCAGCGCCCTGGGCCGCGAGATCCTGGGCTTCGGCAACGTGCCGATCCGCGACGTCATCCAGACCGACGCGGCGATCAACCCCGGCAACTCGGGCGGGCCGCTGCTCGACAGCGCCGGGCGCCTGATCGGCGTCAACACCTCCATCTACAGCCCGTCGGGCGCCTACGCCGGCATCGGCTTCGCCATCCCCGCCTACGCGGTCTCCTGGGTGGTGCCGGACCTGATCCGCTACGGCCGCATCCAGCGGCCCACCCTGGGGGTCGAGCTGGCCCCCCCGCAGCTCGCCTACCGCGCCGGCATCCGGGAAGGGGCGATGGTGGTGCGCGTCGAGCCCGGCAGCGGCGCCGACCGCGCCGGCCTTCGCGGCTTCCAGCGCGACCGCGCCGGACGCTGGGTGCCGGGCGACGTCATCGTCGCCGTCGACGGCAAGCCCGTGCGCTTTGACGGCGACGTGCTCCTGGCCCTGGAAGAGAAAAAGGCGGGAGACCGGGTACGGGTGGAGATCCTCCGTGAAGGCCGGCGCCAGACGGTCGACGTCGCCCTCACCGCCCCCGCTCCCGTCCGCCGCCGGAACGGCGGGGCGTTCCGGTAGACCGGCCATGCGCAAGTACGGCTTCCTGATCCGCGCGAGTCGATAACCCATCGTCATGAGCGCCGAGGAGTGGTGGATCGTCGGCTTCACCCTCCGCTCCGCCCTGCTCGCGACGCTGGCGATCCTCGTCCCCGGCCTCGCGCTGGCCTGGTGGCTGGCGCGCTACCGCTGGCCCGGCAAGGCGCTGGTCGAGACGCTGGTCGCCCTGCCGCTGGTGATGCCGCCGGTGGCGACCGGCCTGATCCTGTTGAAGCTCCTGGGACGGCGCGGCCCGCTGGGCGCCTGGCTGGAGCGCGCGGGCCTCGAGGTGGTCTTCACCTGGCGCGGCGTGGTGATCGCCATGGCCGTGATGTCGTTCCCCCTCCTCGTCCGGGCGGCGCGGGTCGCCTTCGAAGAGGTCCCCCCCCGCCTGGAGCAGATCGCGCGCACCCTGGGGGCGAGCGACGCGCGGGTCTTCTTCACCATCACGCTGCCGCTCGTCGCCCGCGGCATCCTCGGCGGCACGCTGCTCGCCTTCGCCCGCGCCCTGGGCGAGTTCGGAGCCACCATCCTGGTCGCCGGCAGCATCCCCGGCCGTACCACCACCCTGTCGCTGTCGATCTATCAGGCCGTACAGCTCGGCAAGGACACCGACGCCTGGCGGCTCCTGGCCGTGTCGGTCGTCATCGCTTTTCTGGCCGTGTGGATGAGCGAGTGGTTCCTGCGGCGGAGAGGTTCCCAGGGATGAGGCTGGTGCTTCGCGGCGTCCGGCTGCCGCTCGCCGCCTTCACGCTGACTGTGGACGCCGAACTGACGGCGGACGCGACCGCCCTGTTCGGTCCGTCGGGCTCGGGGAAGACCTCGCTGCTCGACCTGCTGGCGGGCCTGCGGCGGGCGCCGTCGGCGTTCGTCGAGTTGGACGGCAGCGTGCTCACCGATACCGCGGCCGGACGCGAGGTCCCCACCCGCCTGCGCGGCATCGGCTATGTGCCGCAGGAGGGGGCGCTCTTCCCTCACCTTTCCGTGCGGAAGAACCTCCTCTACGGCGCCGGGTACGAGGAGGGGCCGTTCACCCTGGCGCACGTGGCCGAGGTGCTGGAGATCGCGCCTCTCCTCGATCGCGGCATCAGCCAACTTTCCGGAGGCGAGAAGCAGCGGGTCGCCCTCGGCCGCGCGCTCCTCTCCTCGCCCCGGCTTTTGCTCCTCGACGAGCCGCTGGCCGGTCTAGACCTCGGGCTGCGCGCCCGGGTGCTCCCCTATCTCCAGAGGGTCCGCGACGAATTCGGCGTGCCGATGCTCTACGTCACCCACCAGCCGGACGAGGTCTTCGCGCTCTGCGACGACGTCCTGGCGCTCGACCGGGGCCAGGTCGTCGGCCGCGGCCGGCCGGAGGAGCTGTTCGTGCGGTCGTCGCGGCCGTCCTATGAGTTGCGATCTCCTGGGTCTTCTTGAGTCTGCTCGTCAGGAGGAGGTGAGGGCTCAGGTTTCCGTGTGCGAACCGGCTTCCGCGTCCGCTGCCTGGATTCCCTGCGCCTGATCCCCTCCTGTAGCAAGAGCAGGCCGACGAGGGCACCGAAGCCGCCGGTCAGCACAAGGTAGGAAACGGTGAGCATGAGGCCGATCCGCCGCAACGGCCGGCTGCCCCAGCAGTGCTCGATCGCTGCCGGGTTCAAGCTCAGCTCCTGGATGCATAAGGTATCGCTGGCTTGCCCGCAGGAGCATTCCTGAGTACGCGACGAGCTGATCATCACGGAAACGTTCTCTCGTCCACGCGGAACCCGCACGATGAACTCGTTGTACAGCGCGACGAGCAGAAGGAAACCGACGATTATGATTCCGATCGCCCACCGGAAGAGCTTGCGGATTTTCGCCAGAGACACCTTCTCCGTCGAGTAGAACTGGAGAGAGACCGCCACCAGGCCCATCAGGAAGGCGGAAAGTGAGATGAGCCCATCCCTGAGTTGAAGTGGCAGCAGGTTGAGAAGAGCCCTGAATCCCGGGAGATTCACCTCTCCGAGAAACGGGGCCAGCCCGATCGCTACGCCGACACTGAACCCCAGCACCGAGCGGACGAACCGGCGGGTGAGCGCCGTGGGAGGCTTGATCGCGTCAACGCCCATCGGCTTCACACCTCCATGGCCCCGGAGGCCGTTCGTCAACGAAGCACTCACCCGGTGTCGAGCGATCCAGGTCACAGGTCACCAAGGGTCGGTCGTACACGACCAGGTCCAGGGGATTGCAGTTTCCGGTGCGGCCCTGCGAACCCGGGAGGCAGTTGATCGTCCGGTAACCGGACCGGCTCACCTGGTGGACGTAGAGCCCCCTCCACACGGTCCGCAGCTCGCCGTTGGTGGCCCTCAGCTTCCTGACCCCGGGCGGATAGCTCCGCGGCTGGATCTCTATCCTCGCTCCGGTCGCCGGCAGGGTCCGGAAGCATGTATGCACGAGGAGATCGTCGTTTTCTAACAAGCGGCCGAGCCGGTCGAGAAATCGCTCGATAAAATCGAAAGCCCCGTCGATGTTTGGGGACGTGCGGGGGCTCTGCATTGAGGCGCGGGCGGCGGCAGGCCAGCCTGAATCGCGCGTCACCGCCGGTACAAGGTCGAACCGGGCATAGTTTGGCTCGCGGGCCAGCAGTCCCCGGGTTTGGCGGAAACGGTCCTGGACGTAGTCGCGCATCGCCGCGAGCTCGGGACCGCTCAAGGCTTCGAGAAGGGCCTGCTCCATCTGGCGTAACAGTTCGTGAGCCGCCGCGATCGAAAGCGGAACAGACAGAGGGCTTCGTGCCAATCTGAAATTGGAATGAATGCTTTTGATTTTCGGCTCGACAGCGTCCGCGATCTCCGTTGCCCGCTGCTCCAACTCTGCCTGCTCGGCTTCGGTCGGCTCCTGGTCCTCTTCACCCTCGGGCGACTCCGGGCCGGGCTCATCTCGACGCTCACGCGGCCACAGATACACGACCCTGAGCAAAGCCCCCCAGTCGTCCTCGCTGTACGTCGCCTCGGCCTGGCCGTAGACGGGCCCCCACAGATGGGCGTCGACACCAGCGAAGCCGAGAAGCACCTCGCTTCCAAGCTGCGTGCGGGATGCCAGCGAGGTCTCCTGCCGCTCCTTGTCGGCAAACCGCAGCTCGTCGTCGACGTCCAGGTCCGTCCAGCGGCGGCGGGTTCCGAGGTAGGAGGCGAAACGGCCTGCGGGGGAGACGTAGCCGACACTCAGCGATAGATCCTGGGTCTGCCGGCTCAACCGGACCTCGTCATGCAGCACCTCGGAGCCGGCCAGAGTGAACAGCGGAGAGCGCTCGGCGTTCATCCATGGAATCTTCTGGAAGCGGTACCCCCCGACGGCAAACCAGGGACAACCACTGCAGAGAGACGCCGCCAAGTCGAGCCCCGCCCCGAAGAGCCCTCCCCGGCCCGCGAGCGAGGTGCTGTCCTCCGGTTGCGACCGGTCGAGGAAGTCGAGGGAGACGTCCACCGTAGAGGCCTGGAGGAGCAGGGTTGAGTAGAGCCGCGCCGACCCGGGCAGGCCCAGGGGCGGCAACGCGGCCGGGGAATAGACGCCCGCCCCCCCC
>JBKKAU010000735.1:0-7678 GCA_046714475.1 Thermoanaerobaculia bacterium | reverse complement strand
CACCTCGCCGTTCTTCCCGGCCCTGGACGGCCAGGCGCAGGTCGGCCGCACGTTCTCCCCTCACGCCGACCAGCCCACCAGTTCCGACCCCACGACGGTGCTGAGCGACCGGCTGTGGCGGCGGGTGTTCGGCTCCGACCGCGGCGTCCTCGGGCGCGTCATCACCATGAACGGGGTGAACTTCCGCGTCGTCGGCGTCGCGCCCCCCGGTTTCGACTTCCCGGACCAGACGGAGGTCTGGGTGCCGCTGATGATCGACCCGGCCAACCTCTTCCCGCGCGAGATGCGCGACCTCCGCGTGGTCGCGCGCCTGAAGCCCGGCATGCCCCTGGAACGCGCTCAGGCTGAGATGGACACCCTGGCCGGGCGGCTGGCCCAGCAGTTCCCCGAAAACTATGTCCCGGACACCGGCTGGGGCTCTCTCGTCATCCCCCTCCAGGAGCAGATGGTCGGGACGGTCCGCGCCCGCCTCCTCATCCTGCTCGCCGCCGTCGGCTTCCTGCTGCTGATCGCCTGCGCCAACGTCGCCAACCTCCTGCTCGCCCGCGCCCAGAGCCGCGAGCGCGAGGTGGCGGTCCGCACCGCCCTCGGCGCCAGCCGGTCCCGCCTGGTATCGCAGTTCGTCACCGAGAGCGCCGTGCTCGCCCTGCTTGGCGGCCTGCTCGGCCTGGCGCTCGCCTATGGCGGCATCACCCTGCTCAAGGCGCTCGCGCCCGGCATCCTGCCGCGCATCGAGGAGGTCGACGTCGATGGCCGTGCCCTGCTCTTCGCGCTCGGCCTGTCGCTGCTGACCGGCATGATCCTGGGGTTGGTGCCGGCGCTGCAGCCGCGGGCCGATCTCACGGGGACGTTCAAGCAGGCCGGCGGACGCAGCACGTCGGGCACCGGCCGCAAGCTCGCCCGCCGCGCCCTGGTGATCGCCGAGATGGCGGTCGCCCTGGTGCTGGTGATCGGCGCCGTGTTGATGGGCAAGAGCTTCCTTACCCTGCAGCAGGTGGACCCCGGGTTCGACCCGGGCGACATCGTGACCCTGCGCGTCGACCTGCCGCACGCGACCTACATGGAGCCGCCGCGGATCGCGCAGTTCTACCAGCAGACGGAGGAGCGGATGCGGACGCTCCCCGGCGTGCAACGGGCCGCGGTGATCTCGCACCTGCCTCTGAGCGGCGCCGAGTGGTCCGGCTCGGTGACCGCCGAGAGCCAGCCCCCGGGTCCCGGAGAGGCGCTCCCCGAGGGGGATTTCCGCTCGGTCTCGACCGAGTACTTCAAGGCCATGAACATCCCCTTGAAACGGGGCCGCCTCTTCACCTCGACGGACCATGCCGAGTCGACCCTCGTCGCGGTCATCGACGAGAAGCTGGCGGAGCGCTACTGGCCGAACCGCGACCCGCTCGGCGACCGCATCAAGATGGGCGCTCCCGAGTCCCCGTTCCCCTGGTTCACCGTCGTCGGGGTGGTGGGCAGCGTCAAGAACCAGGCGCTCGACTCGGAGTCGCGCGTGCAGGTCTACTATCACTACCCGCAACGGCCCCTCCGCAGCATGTTCCTGGTGGCCCGCACGGACTCCGACCCGGCGCGGATCGCCGACGAGGTGAGCCAGGCCGTCCGCTCCGTGGACCCTGAGATCGCGACCTACGACGTCGCCACCATGGAGGAGCGCCTGTCGGGGTCGCTGTCGCAGCCGCGGCTGTCGACGTGGGTGCTCGGCACTTTCGCGGGTCTGGCGCTGCTGCTCGCGACGGTGGGGATCTACGGCGTCATCGCCTGGACGGTGGGCGAGCGGACCCAGGAGCTCGGGGTACGCATGGCGCTGGGAGCGCAGCGCAGCCAGGTGCTGCGGCTGGTCCTGCGCCAGGGGTTGACCCTGGCACTGGTCGGGCTCGCCCTGGGCCTCGCGGCGGCCTTCGCGCTGACGCGCTGGCTGTCGAGCCAGCTCTACGGCGTGAGCACGGTCGACCCGGCCGCCTTCGCGGGCGTCGCTCTGCTCCTCGGGGCGGCCGCACTCCTGGCAACGTACCTGCCGGCGAGGAGGGCGACGCGGGTGGACCCGGTGGTGGCGTTGCGGTACGAATAGGCCTAGGGGGTGAGCGCCTCTTCCACCCCCGCCGCTCTCTCCACCTCCCGGGGCTCCGGCAGCCAGCCGATACGGACGAAATAATCCAGGTAGATGCTCAGCAGCGTCTCGTCCACCGGCGGACAGGTGATGCCGCTGCCGGCGAGGCCGGCCTCGGTGTTGGTGGCGTCGTAACGCGGCTCCAGTGGATCGACGGCGGCCGGCGGCGCCGGCAGCTCGAGCTCGCTCAGGCGCGCCTCCTCCGCCAGGGTCTGCGGCGGCGCGAGCAACGGCAGGAAGGGCAACAGGGCGCTATCCGGGATGCGTGGCGCGATCTCGGACGCCGTCCGTTGCCATTGCCGATGCGAGACGGTCTCGACCTCATAGCCGCGCGAGCGCAGGAAGGGCAGGGCCGCGGTCCAGCGCAGCGGCGTGGGGTTCGGGAAGTGGAAGGCGTGGCCGATCGAGTCCGGGCGCAGCGACAGGTGGACGATCGCGCGGCTCACATAGTCGACCGGCGTGACGTCGATCGGGAAGTCGCGCTCGGGGGCGAGGCCGAGTTGGATGCACCCCTTCATCATGTTCCAGATCATGTCGCGCGTATTGCCGGCGCCGGTGAGGCTGTCGCCCGAGACCACGCCCGGCCGGTGGATCGTCGCCGGGATACCGCGCTCCTGGGCGAGGTTGACGATCTGCTCGGCCACCCACTTGCTCTCGCCGTAGCCGCCGAAGAGCCCCTCGGTATGGACCAGATCCTGGTCCTCGCAGGCCCAGCCACCGCTGGCGAAGACGCGGAACGAGATGGCCGAGACCGACGAGACGAAATGGACCGCCTTCACCCTCTCGCTGCCGGCGAGACGCAACGCCTCCACCGTACCCTGGACGTTGATCGGTTTGAGCACGCGGTAGGGATAGAGGAAGTTGACCCAGGCGCCGCAGTGGTAGACCGCGTCAGTCTCCTTCGCCAGCCGGCCGAACTCGTCTTCGGAGAGCCCCCAGAGCGGCTGGCCGAGGTCGGCCGCGAGCGGCACGATCCGGTCGGCGTAGCCCTCTCTCCAGAGGCCCCGTGATTCGAGGTTACGCCGGACGCGCTCCCCCGCCTCCGCGGCTGAATCGGCGCGCGCCGGGCAGAAGACCCGCGCGCTGGTCATTTCCAGGAGATCGCGCAGCAGGAAAGCGCCGAGGAAGCCGGTCGAGCCGGTCAGGACCACGGCGCGCGGATTCCGCCAGTCGGCGACCGGCAGACCGGCTGCGTTGATCTCCGGATCGAGCGTGACCTCGGCGCGGAGGTCGACCGGCGCCTGCTGGCCGAGCACCGCGGCGGTCCCCTCCTGGCGGATGCGCTCGACGGCGCCGGCGAGGTCCCCCACCGTGGGGAGGTCGAACAGCGCGGCCACGGGGAGGTCCACCCCGAACCGGTCGCGCAGCGCCAGGACGAGTTGCGGCGCCACGAGCGAGTTGCCGCCCAGATCGAAGAAGCCGTCGTGCACGCCGACCTCGCGCAGGCCCAGCAACTCGCGCCAGATGGTCGCGATCCCCTCCTCCAGCTCGTTGCGCGGCGCGACGAAGACCGTCCTGAGGTTGGGCCGGGCGTGCTGGCCGAGCCCCGGCGCCGGCTTCGGGCCTCTGACCTCCGGCGGGATCTTGGCGCCCGAGGTGTCGGCGGGCAGGGAGATCCCCGCCGGGGCGGACCGCAACTCGATGAAGAAGCGCTGCCGCTCGAACGGATAGGTGGGGAGCGGCACGCGCCGGCGCCGCTCGCCGGTGTGGACTCCGGCCCAGTCGACTTCGACGCCGGCGAGCCAGAGCTTGCCCAGGGCTTCGAGCAGCATGGCGGAGTCGGCCCTGCTCTCGTGCGGATGGCGCATGGAGCGGAGGACCGGCACCGGCGACGAGGCCGCGCTCGGATGCTGGAGGGCGAGCGTCGCCAGGGCCTGGCCCGGCCCCACCTCCAGGAGCAGCCTCGCCGGGTCGCGCCGCAGCTCTTCGAGGCCGGCGCCGAAGCGTACCGGTTGGCGCAGGTGGCGTGCCCAGTACTCCGGATCGGTCGCCTCCCCGGCGGTCATCCAGGTGCCGGTGACGTTAGAGATCAGCGGAATGTCCGGCGCACGAAGATCGGCGCGGCGCAGGATCTCGGCGAGGCGCGGCGCGATCGGGTCCATCATCCGCGAGTGGAAGGCGTGGGTGGTCTCCAGCCGCCGCGTGGTGAGCCCCTCGGTTGCGAGCCGCGACTCCAGGTCCGCGACCGCCTCGACCGGACCGGCGACGACACTGAACGCCGGCCCGTTGACCGCGGCCAGCGACAGGTCGGTCCCCAGTAGACGGACGGCCTCCTCCTCCGGCAGCGGCACAGCGAGCATGGCGCCCGACGGGAGCTGCTGGATCATCTTGGCCCACTCGGCGACGACGCGCAGGGCGGTCTCGAGCGGCATCACGCCCGCCAGGTGCGCCGCCGTGTACTCGCCGAGGCTGTAGCCGACGAGCGCCGCGGGCTCGACGCCGCGCTCGCGCCAGAGCCGGGCGAGCGCGACCTCGATCACGAAGAGCGCGGGCTGGGCGAGCCAGGTCTCGGCGAGCCGGCCCGGGCCGGCCGGGTCGGAGCCTCGGCCGAGCAGGCGCTTCAGGTCGAAGCCTCCCTCCTCAAGGTCTTCCTCCCGGACGCCGCCGGGATAGAGCGCCTCGCGCAAGTCGACGCCGAGCAGCGGCTGGAGCAGCCCGGCGCAGCGGTCCACCTCCTCGCGGAACGACGGCTCGTCGCGGTAGAGCCCCTCCCCCATCCGCAGGTGGTGCTCGCCCAGCCCGGAGAGCATCCAGACCACCGGCCGGTCCCCCGGCTCCTTGACGCTGCCGAAGAGCCGCCGCGGATCGCGCCCGGCCAGGGCCTTCACGGCGTCGTCGTGGCCGCGGCAGACCAGGACGCGGCGGAAGTCGAAGGCGCGGCGGCCGGCCTGGAGGGTCCAGGCAATGTCGGCAAGATCGGCCAGGCTCTTCCCCGGATGCGCTTCGAGCCAGGCGGCGAGACGGTCGGTCACGGCTTCGAGCGCGGTCTCGGTACGGGCCGAGAGGACCAGCAGTTGCCAGGGGCGCGAGGCCTCCGCGGGCTCGGGCTCGGGCGCCTCTTCGAGCACCGCGTGGACGTTGGTGCCGCCCATGCCGAACGAGCTGACCCCCGCGCGGCGCGGCGCGCCGTCGGGCACGGCCCACTCCCGGGTCTCGGTGTTGACGTAGAACGGGCTGCTCGCGAAGTCGATCCGCGGGTTGGGCGTCTCAAAGTGGAGGCTCGGAGGCAGCGTCCGGTTCTCTAGCGCGAGCACGGTCTTGAGGAAGCCGGCGATGCCGGCCGCCGCCTCCAGGTGGCCGACGTTGGTCTTGACCGAGCCCAGGCCGCAAAAGCCGCTCTTGTCGGTGCCGGCGCGGAACGCCTGGGTGAGGGCCGCCACCTCGATCGGATCGCCGAGCGGCGTGCCGCTGCCGTGCGCCTCGACGTAGGTGATAGTCTCGGGGTCGACCCCGGCGACCGCGTGGGCGAGGGCGATCGCCTCGGCCTGACCGTCGACGCTCGGGGCGGTGTAGCCGACCTTGCCCGAGCCGTCGTTGTTGATCGCCGTGGCCTTGATCACCGCGTGAATGGTGTCGCCGTCGGCCAGGGCTTCCGAAAGGCGCTTGAGCACGACGACGCCGACGCCTTCGCCAAAGAGGGCGCCGGCCCCCTGGGCGTCGAAGGCGCGGCAGTGGCCGTCGGGCGAGAAGATCCCCCCCTCCTGGTGGAAGTAGCCCATGTGCCGCGGGAAGTTGATCCGCACGCCGCCGGCGAGCGCGATCGTCGACTGGTAGCTGAGCAGGCTCTGGCAGGCGAGGTGGACCGCCACCAGCGATGTCGAGCAGGCGGTCTGGACGTTGATGCTCGGCCCCTTGAGGTTGAGCTTGTAAGAGACCCGGGTGGTGAAGTAATCGCGGTCGTTCGACAGGATCGCCTGGAACTCGCCGACCGCCGCCATGACCTGGGGGTTGGCGACGAGGTTCTTCCAGAGATAGCTGCTCATGCTGATCCCCGCGAACAGCCCGATCCAGCCGTCGTAACCGTCGACCGCGTAGCCGGCGCGCTCCAGCGCCTCCCAGGCGCACTCCATGAAGACGCGCTGCTGCGGGTCGAGCACTTCGGCCTCGCGCGGCGAGAAGCCGAAGAAGGCGGCGTCGAACAGCTCGACGTCGTCGAGGATCGAACCGATGCGGACGAAGCTGGGGTTGGCCAGCGTCGCGGGGTCGATGCCTTCGGCGAGCATCTCCTCGTCGGTGAACCGGCGCACCGATTCGACGCCGTCGCGCAGGTTGCGCCAGAACTCGTCGACGTCGCGCGCGCCGGGGAACCGCGCGGCCATGCCGATGACGGCAACCGCTTCGGTGAAGTCTTCGCTCGTATCAATCGGTTCAGTCATCACGGCCTCTTCTTGATCCTGGACTGGACGGCGGCCATGGCCTGCCGCTGCTTGCTGATCGCCGACCGCTGCTTCTCGCCGAGGTCCTGGGCCTTCTTGACGGCGGCGGCTCCCGCATCGGCCCCGCCCAGGTGGCGGGCGAGCGACTTGACGGTCGGGAAACGGAACAGGTCGACGACCGCGACCTCGCGGCCGAGCGCCTCGCGAAGCCGGCCCTGGGCCTGGACCAGGAGCAGCGAGTGGCCGCCGAGGTCGAAGAAGTTGTCGTCGAGCCCGATGCGGTCGACCCGCAGCAGCTCCTGCCAGACCTCGGCGATGGCGCGCTCGAGGCCGGTCTCCGGGGCGGCGTAGGCGGTGCCCAGCTCGGGCCGGTCGCTGCCGGGATCGGGCAGGGCGCGCCGGTCGACTTTGCCGCTGGGCAGCAGGGGCAGGGCAGGGAGCATCACGAAGGCCGACGGCACCATGGCGTCGGGGAGGCTCTCGAGCAGGAAGCCGCGCAGGTTGGAGACGGTGGGCGACCGGTCGGGTTGGGGCACGATCCAGGCGACCAACCGGGCGCCGCCGGCCGGATCGAACAGAGCGCCGACCGCCGCCTCACGCAAGGCGGGATGGCGCGCCAGCGCCGCCTCAACCTCCCCGGGCTCGACGCGGACGCCGCGCACCTTGACCTGGAAGTCGACGCGCCCACCGAACTCCAGGCTGCCGTCGGGCCGGAACCGCGCCAGATCCCCGGTGCGGTAGAGGCGGCCCCCCTCTCCGAAGGGGTTCGGCACGAAACGCTCGGCGGTCAGGTCGGGCCGGCCCAGATAGCCCTGGGCGAGACCGCCGCCACCGAGGCACAGCTCGCCCCAGACGCCCAGCGGCACCGGCCGCAGCGCCCGGTCGAGCAGGAAGGTCTGGACATCGCGCACCGGCCGGCCGATCGGCACCTCAGCCTCCATACGGGCGTCCCACGGCACGGAGGCGAGGTCTGCGTAGGTGGCGACGATGGTCCCCTCGGTCGGGCCGTAGGTGTTGACCAGCCGCGTTTCGGGCACTCGCTCGCGCCAGGCGCGGACGCGCGCCGGGAGCGCTCGCTCGCCGCCCAGGATCACCAGCCGCACCCGGGACGGAACGGCGAGGGAGTCGTCGCGTTCCAAGGCCGCGACGATCTCGTGCCAGTAGGCGGTCGGCAGGTCGAGCACGGTGA
>JBKKAU010000734.1:0-6491 GCA_046714475.1 Thermoanaerobaculia bacterium | reverse complement strand
AAAGGCGGCCTCACGTCACCATGCCGTGTTTTACGGCTTGGACGACGTCGTGGAGGATGGCGCGGCCTTTCTCAGATTCCAGGAGAGTGCGAGGCTGCTGGCCACCGAACCGCTCGTTCGGCGTGTCGAGCCAGAGATCCGGATCTTGGACGATCTCCGCGATCTCGCCGAGCAGCGAATCCTGCTCTTCGGTCAGTCTCTGAGCTCGGGCTCGGTGTGCCATCTCCCAAGTCTAGCAGACACAGACCCGGGCCCGCGGACCCGGGAGCGCGCCAGAGTGGTCGATCAGAGTGGTAGAGGGGTAGAGCTGCGGGACTCGATCCGTGCCACCAGGTCGATCTCGACCAGCGCTCCCTTGGGCAGGGCGGCGACCTGGACGGTGGAGCGGGCGGGGCGGTGGTCGCCCATGGCCTCGGCGTAGATCGCGTTCAGCTTGGGGAAGTCGGCGAGGTCGATGACGTAGACCGTCGCCTTGACCACGTTCTCGAAGCCGCAGCCGGCGCTCGCCAGGACGTTGCGGAGGTTCTTGAAGACCTGGCGCGCCTGCGCTTCGAAGCCGCCGGCGACCAGCTCGCCGGTCGGGGGGTCGAGGGCCACCTGGCCGGAGGTGTAGAGCCAGCCGTCGACCGAGACCGACTGGGAGTAGGGGCCGATCGCCTTGGGGGCGTCGTCGGTGTGGTGGAATCGCATCGGGTCGAAGCTCCTTTCCCGTCGGGGGCTACGAGGGCGAGGGGACGTCCGCCGGCTCGTCGGGCTCCCAGACGGCGATGTAGGGGAGGTTGCGGTAGCGCTCGTCGAAGTCGAGGCCGTAGCCGACCACGAAGAGCTTCTCGATCTCGAAGCCGCGGTAGTCGATCGGCACTTCGACCTCGCGGGCCTCCGCCTTGTCGAGCAGGGCGCAGAGCCGGACGCTGCGGGCGCCCCGGAAGCGCAGCAGGCCGAGGATGGTGCGCAGGGTGTGGCCGGTGTCCACGATGTCCTCGATCAGCAGCACGTCGCGGTCGCGGACCGACAGGTCGAGGTCCTTGCGGATGCGGACCTCGCCCGGGACGGTGCCGCTGCCGTAGCTGGAGGTCTGGAAGAAGTCGATCGCCAACGGCACGGTCAGCTGTTTGAGCAGGTCCACCATGAAGAAGACCGACCCCTTGAGGACGCCGACGCAGACCAGCCGGTCGGAGCCGGCGTAGTCGCGGTTGATCTCCGCCGCCAACTCGGCGATCCGCCGCTCCAGGTCCTCCCGCGGGATCAGGATCCGCATCGCTGATTCCCCTTTTCCATCGTCATGGCGTAAGATCCTTGTAAATTGGCGATTGGCTATGGCTACCGTCCAGGAACTAGGCGTCCTTCACCGCCGCTACTCGGACATCTCCCACCGCTTCCGGGCGGCGTGGACCTTTCATCAATTTCTCCAGAGCCTCGGCAAGGGAGGCCCCCAGCGGACCGACGATGGCCACGCCGCCGAGTTCCAGGCGCTCTACGCCGAGCTCAAGGAGATCTCCCACAACCTGAACGCCTCCGAGAGCGATCGCGTCCGCAGCCGGTTGGAGGCGATGGACCGCCGGATCGGAGAGCTGATCCGCGCGTTGGAGCTGGAGGATACCAGACTCACCCCCGACCTGTTGCGGCAGTTCTTCCGCCGCATCAAGAGCTATGACGAGAAGATCCTCACCCAGCTCGTCAAGTTCTATCTCTATGCCCAGGAGGGGGCGAGCTGGGACCCCGACCGGCTCGACAAGATCGACTTCCTGCTCGCCCGGCTGAGCGAGGAAGAGACCGAGAGCGGCGGGCCGACGCTGGGCGACCCGCGGCGGCTGGGGGAGATCTTCCAGGGCTTGTGGGCGCTCCTGGACGCCGCGCCGCCGCAGCCGGAGCTGGTCTCCCGGTTGCGCTCCGAGATCGAAGCCCTCCGCTCCGAGGCCTCCCGCGTCGAGAGCCTCGACCAGCTCAACGAGTCGCGGCTGGTCCAGCGCTACCGCGAGCTCAAGCACGGCCTGGGCAACCTGTTTTTCGAGCCGAGCCTGCTGGTGATGCTCCAGGACACCAACCTGTCGCTCAAGAGCCGCATCCAGAAGCTCTACTCGCGGGAGGAGCGGCGCATCGTCGCCGAGTACCAGCGGGTCTTCGAGCTGGAGCGGGAGGTGCCGACCGACGTGGAGCTGAGCCGCGAGCTCTCTCAGTTCCGCGAGGAGATCGAGCGCTTCGAAAAGCAGCTCCAGCGCCAGGAGCTCAAGCTTGAGGACCTCGCCTCGATCCGGCAGCAGGTGCGCTCGCTGTTGCCGCGTCTGACCGCCGGCCGTTCCGAGCGGTCCACCGGCGAGCGGGCGATGCCGGCGGCGCCCGCTCGGGGGCTGGACAGCGGCGAGTACCGCATCGTCGCCGCCGCGGTCGCCTCGCAGTCGCAGCTCGCCCAGAACGAGGAGGTCCTCGGCGGGCACTTCCGGCAGATGATCGATACCCTGCGCGAGGTCAACCCCGACATGTCGCCCGAGCGCGTCGTGCTGCGGCCCGAGGTCTTCCCGCTCCGCGTGGAGCCGCGCGAGGTCGTCGCCTACCGCCGCTGTTTCGGACAGGGGGAGTGCGACCGCGAGCTCGAACAGTTCCTGCTCGAAGCGGCGGCCCTGCGCATCCGCATCAACGAGGAGGCGCAGGAGATCACCGGCATCCTCGACGAGACCTCGGTCACCGGCAACGCCCCGGTCTTCGCCCGGGCGCGCATGACGTCGCGCATCGCCGATTCCTATCTCTGGCGTTTCAGCCATCTCGTCCACCAGGCGATGCTGGCGGGCGACTCCGGGGAGCTGCTGCAGCTCGAGATCCTGCGCATGCGCCTGATGCGCGACTACTCGGGCCTCTGGCTCCTCGTCTACAAGCCCTTCATCAACCGTCGCCCGGGCGGCACGCTCGTCTGAGCCCGCCCGTTTCGATCCTCGACGCCGGCGCCGACGAAGGCCTCGACGCCTTTCTGGAGCTGCCGGGCCTCGTCTACCCGGGAGACCCGTGGTATGTCCCGGTCCCGCCGGAGACGGTCCGCGCCGGCCTGTCGCGTCCGGAGTTTGAAGGCCGGCAGAAGGTCCTCGTAGCCCTTGAGGGGGACCGCCCCGTTGCACGGCTGGTGGCGCGGCTCTCGCCGTCGCTACGGGACGGTGCCGGCCGTCCTTACGGGATCCTGGGGTTCTTCGAGGCCCTCGACCGGCCTGCGGCGGTCTCGTCGCTCTTCGACGAGGCGGCCGGCTGGCTGCGGCAGACCGGCGCCGGCCCGATCATCGGACCCATGGACGGCGACACCTGGCATCGCTACCGGCTGAACGTCGGTCCTTTCGACGATCCGCCGTTCCTGCTGGAGCCCTACAATCCTCCTTTCTACCCCGCGCTCTGGGAGCGCCAGGGATTCGAGGTGCTGGAGCGCTACTTCTCGAAACAGGTCGACCCTAAGGCGGTGGTGCGCCATCTCGAGGAGCGCCACCGGACCGCGCTCGCCGCCGGCTACCGGCTCCGCCGCCTGGACCCGCGCCGCTTCGAGGAGGAGCTGCGGCTGATCTACCGCCTGTCGATCGCCATCTTCTCGCGCAACTTCCTCTACACCGGGATCTCCGAGCCGGAATTCCTGGAGCTCTATGCCGGCTCGAAGCCGCTGCTCGACCCCGACCTGGTCTGGTTCGCCCACGCTCCGCACGCGCCGGACAACGAGCCCGTGGGCTTCCTCTTCGCCTACCCGGACCGCTTCAAGGCCGTGGCCGCGATGCGGGGCCGCCGGAGCTTTCTCGCCAAGCTCCGCTTCCTGCTGCACCGCAACGCAGTCGATGCCGTCGATTTCAAGACTCTCGGAGTGCTCCCCGCCCACCGCCGCTCCGGCCTCGCCGCCGCCCTGATGTATCAAGGCCACCGGAAAGCGTTGGACAAGGGCTACCGCCTCGCCAATCACTGCCTCTTCCGCGAAGGCAACCCTTCCGGAGACATGGACGGAGGCGCCGGAAGGGTCCTCAGGCGTTATCACCTGTACCAGCTGGGAGGCGGAGGGTGAGGCCCGACTCCGGGTCCAACGTCCTCTCAATCCTCCGCGAGGTCGCACGGCAGGCCCCCGAGCGGCCGGCCCTGGTGACGCGGGGACCGGACGGCCTGGACCGGGGGATCACCTTCGCCCGGCTCTGGGAGCGGATCGACAGCGCCTCCCTCGGGCTGCGGCAGATGGGGCTCCAACCAGGCGACCGGGCGATCGTCATGGTGCCGATGTCGATCGACCTCTACGTTGCTCTCCTCGCGCTGCTCAAGATGGGCGCCGTCGCGGTGTTCGTCGATCCCTGGATCGGCTGGCGCCAGATCGCCGCCTTCGCGGCCTTCGCCGAGCCCCGCGCCTGGATCGGCATTGCCAAGAGCCACGCTCTGCGCCTGCTCGACCGCCGTCTGCGCGCCATCCCGCTGACGGTCACGACCGGCGAACGCTTCGGCCGCTGGCCCACCGCGCGGACGCTCGCCGAGCTCGAAAGCCGGCCCGGCGACGCCACCGTCTACCCGGTGACGCCCGCCGACCCGGCGCTGATCACCTTCACCAGCGGCTCCTCCGGCGAGCCCAAGGGGGCCGACCGCACGCACGGCTTCCTGCTCGCCCAGCACCGCGCCCTCGCCGCCGAGCTCCCCTCGGCGCCGGGGGACGTCGACATGCCGATGTTCCCGGTCTTCGCGCTGAACAACCTGGCGACCGGCGTCCCCTCGGTGGTGCCCGCCATGGACTTCCGCCGGGTCGACCGCGTCGACGCCGGCCGGGTGCTCGATCAGATGGCGACCCTGCGGGTGACCACCGCGACCGCCTCCCCGCCGTTCTTCGACCGCCTCGCGGCCCACCTCTCTGAAAGCCCCGGGACCACACCGAAGCTGCGGCGCATCCTGACCGGCGGCGCGCCGGTCTCGGACGCCCAACTCCGCGCCTGGCGCCAAGCGCTGCCGGACACCGAGATCCTGGTCGTCTACGGCTCGACCGAGGCCGAGCCGGTCGCGCACATCCACGCCGAGGAGCGGCTGGCGGCGGAGAACGATACGCGCCCGAAGAGCCCCGGCTATTGCACGGGCTGGCCGAGCCCCCGCATCCGGGCGCGGGTGATCCGCATCCATGGCGGGCCGGTCGAGCTGACCCAGGGGCGCTGGGACGGCTGGGCCCTGCCGTTCGGCGAGGTTGGGGAGCTGGTGGTGACCGGCGAGCACGTCTGCAAGAGCTACTACAAGAACCCGCGCGCGGTGGGGGAGAACAAGATCACCGACGCCGGCGGCAGGGTCTGGCACCGTATGGGCGACACCGGCCACTTCGACCACCAGGGGCGGTTCTGGCTGGCCGGCCGGGTGCACTCGACGATCCACCGCGACGGCCAGGCGGTCCACCCGCAGCTCGTGGAGCAGGCCGCCCAGGGCGAGGATCCGCGCGTCCGCCGGGTGGCGGCGGTGGGGATGCCCGACCCGGCGCTGGGCGAGCGGGTCGTGGTGGTGGTCGAGACCGGCGAGACTGATGCTGGACAGGAGCTCGGCGCGGAGATCGAAGGGCGCCTGGCCGCGGCCGGCCTCGCCGCCGACCAGATCGTCCTGACCTCCGATATGCTACCGGTCGACCCTCGGCACAACAGCAAGATCGACTACGCCCGGCTCCGGCGACGGCTGCATTGACCTCGACCCTCACCCATGCCTCCCCGTTCCCGCGGCGGCTCTCTGCCTATCTCGCCGAGCGCTTCCCGCTCGTCGGGCACGGCGTGCTGATCCTCGCCTACTACTCGTCCAACCAGTTCCTCGCCCGCACCCTGACCGACCCGGGGCGGCCCATGCACTACGACCTGTCGACGGTGCTGGGGGCCGCGGCCCTCTTCTGCTTCTTCCTCCACCTGCGCGTCTTCGACGAGCACAAGGACTACGTCGAGGACCGGGTCCACTACCCGCACCGGGTGCTGCAGAGCGGTCTCGTCACCCTGCGCCATCTGAAGATCCTCGGAGGCCTCGCCATCGCCGTCGAGCTGGCGCTCTCCGCCCTGCGGGGTCCGGGGGCGCTGACCGCCTGGCTCCTGGCCTTCGGGTTCTCGCTGCTGATGCTCAAGGAGTTCTTCGCGCGGGAATGGCTCAACCGGCATTTCCTGCTCTACGCCACCAGCCACATGCTGGTGATGCCGCTCCTGGCGCTCCTGGTCTTCGGCTTCGCCACCGGCCGCTACCCCTGGGAGGCGCCGCCCTGGTTCTGGGTCTACGCCTGGGTCGGCTTTTTCGTGACCTTCAACTGGGAGGTGTCGCGCAAGATCCGGGCGCCGGAGGACGAGATCGAGGGTGTGGAGACCTACACGCGGATCTTCGGCACCTACGGCGCGGCGTATGTCGTGCTGCTGATCCGCGTCGTGGATACCGCCCTGGTCGCGCTGGTCGGCTGGCATCTGGGGCTCTCCCCCTGGTTCTACGCCGCCCTGGTCGCCCTTTTCGTCGTCTGCCTCGCCGGTTTCTTCCAGTACCGCCTCTACACCAACCGC
>JBKKAU010000733.1:0-5559 GCA_046714475.1 Thermoanaerobaculia bacterium | reverse complement strand
CCTGGGGTGGTGGCGGCCGGACGGCACCATCGAGTTCCTCGGCCGCGAGGACTCCCAGGTCAAGATCCGCGGCCACCGGATCGAGCTGGGCGAGATCGAGGCCGTGCTCGCCCGGCATCCCGCAGTGGAGTCCGCAGTGGCGGGCGTGTTGGGCGAGGGCGGAGACCGGCGCCTTGCGGCCTGGGTGGTCCTGCACGAGGAGAGAGTGCGGGAGCTGGCGGCCGGCCGGCGCGGTGCGCGGCCGGGCACGCCGGGCTATCTCCAGCTCAAGCTCGGCCAGCCGGCGTTGCGCGAGCTGCCGGCCGACGGCGGCGTGGACCTCGCCGCTCCGGCCCTCGACGAGGCGGCGATCGAGGCGCAATACCTGGCGCGCCGCAGCTCGCGCGAGTTCGCGGCAGAGCCGGTGAGTGCGGCCGATTTCGGGCTCTGCCTCGGCTGCCTGCGGCGCCTGCAGCTGCCGGAGCACCCGTTCCCGAAGTTCCGCTACGGCTCGGCGGGGAGCCTCTACCCGGTCCAGCTCTATCTCTGGGTGGCGGAGGGCCGGGTGAGCGGCGTGGCCGGAGGCGTCTATTACTACCACCCTGGCGCCCACCGGCTCGTACCCGTGGCCCCCGGAGCGCGTATCGACCCCGCCGTGCATGCGACCGTCAACCGTGCCGCCTTCGGAGGCTCCGCCTTCTCCCTCTTCCTGATCGGGGAGATGAACGCCATCGTGCCCGCCTATGGTGAGCGGGGGCGCCACTACGCCACGCTGGAGGCGGGCGCCATGGCCCACCTGCTGGAGACGGCGGCCATCGAGCACGGCCTCGGGCTCTGCCAGATCGGCGACCTGGACTTCGAGGCCCTCCGCCAGCCCTTCGGGTTGCGCGACAGCCAAGTCCTCCTGCATAGCCTGGTGGGGGGGCGGGTCGACGTATCCCGCCGGACCCTCGGCGCCTACCTGGAAGAGGGGAGAGCCTACAGATCGCTGCTCACGCTCGTGGAGGCGGGGAGCGCAGGGGAGCCGGCCGCGGCGCCGTCGGAGGCGGAGGTCACGACGGAGCTGCGCGTCCACCTGGGGAACCTGCTCCCCGAGTACATGGTGCCGGCGAGCTTCGTACCGGTCGACCGGCTGCCGCTGACCGCCAACGGCAAGGTCGACCGCGCTGCGCTGCCGCGCCCGCGCGAGGAGAGGGCGCCGGCCGCCGGCCACGCCGAGCAGGTGGCGCCGCGCGGCGCTCTGGAGGAGGCCATCGCGGCCCTCTGGCGCGAGGCGTTGCGGGCCGAACAGGTGAGCGTGCACGACAACTTCTTCGCCCTGGGCGGCCACTCCGTGACCATGGTGCGCGTCTACAACCGGCTGCGGCAGGAGCTGGGGCGCGAGTTTCCGCTCATGATGATGTTCGAGCATCCGACCATCGCTGCGCTGGCCCGCGCGCTGAGCGAAGGACCGGCGGAGACCGTAACCATCGAGCGCAGCAGCGAACGTGGCGACCGCCGCCGCGAGGCCCTGCTGCAACGGCGCGCCCCGACGCGCAGACCGCAGGGAGCCGACGTTGACTGAGACGCGAGAGAACGACACGGCCGGCGTGGCCATCATCGGCTTGGCCGGCCGCTTCCCGGGGGCCGCCGACGTCGGGCAGCTCTGGCGCAACCTGCGGAACGGAGTGGAATCCATTACGTTCTTCTCGGACGAGGAGCTCCGCGCCGCCGGGGTCGATCCTGCCCTGCTGGCCGACCCGCGCTACGTCCGGGCCGCGCCGGTGCTGGAGGGGATCGACCTGTTCGACGCGCCATTCTTCGGTCTGACCCCGCGCGAGGCGGAGATCCTGGACCCGCAACAGCGCCTTTTCCTGGAGCAGGCCTGGACCGCCCTGGAGTCCGCCGGGTATGACCCGCAGCGCGTCCGCGGCTCCGTGGGGCTGTTCGCCGGCGCCGGCATGAACACCTACCTCTGGGCGAATCTGGCGCGGCGCCCCGACGTGCTGCGCTCCCACGGGTTCCTGCAGGTCCTCCTGGGCAACGAGAAGGACTACCTGGCCGCGCGCGCGGCCTATGCCCTGAACCTGCGCGGCCCGGCCATCAGCGTACAGACCGCCTGCTCCACGGCCCTGGCGGCCGTCCACCTAGCGAGCCAGGCCCTGCTCGACTACCACTGCGACATGGCCCTGGCCGGGGCCGTGCGCGTCGCCGTGCCGCAGCTCGAGGGGTATGTCAGCGAAGAAGGGGGGATCTCCTCACCCGACGGCCACTGCCGCCCGTTCGACGCCCGCGCCGGCGGCACGCTGTTCGGCAGCGGCGTCGGAGTGGTGGTCCTCAAGCGCCTGGAGGACGCGCTGGAGGACGGCGACACGATCCGCGCCGTGATCCGCGGCACGGCGGTGAACAATGACGGCTCGCTCAAGGTGGGGTTCACGGCGCCGGGGGTGGACGGCCAGTCCGGCGTGGTCGCCGAGGCGCTCGCGGCGGCCGGGGTCGAGCCCGATACGATCTCGTATGTAGAGGCCCACGGCACGGCCACGCCCCTCGGCGATCCGATCGAGGTCGAGGCCTTGACTCGCGCCTTCCGGGCGCGTACCCGGGGCCGCGGCTTCTGCGCCCTCGGCTCGGTGAAGAGCAACCTGGGGCATCTCGACGCTGCGGCGGGTATCGCCGGCCTGATCAAGACGGTGCTCGCCCTCGAGAACCGGGAGATCCCTCCCAGCCTCCACTTCGAGACGCAGAACCCGCAGATCGACTTCGCGGAGAGCCCATTCTTCGTCAACGACCGGCTCCGCCCCTGGGAGTCGGACGGCCGGCCGCGCCGCGCGGGCGTCAGCTCGTTCGGCATGGGGGGCACCAACGTCCATTTGGTCCTGGAGGAGGCGCCCCCTGCGCCGGCCCCGGCGCCGTCGCGGGCGTGGCAGCTCCTGGTGCTCTCGGGGCATACTCCCACAGCCCTGGAGCGCGCCACCGACGCCCTCGCCGGCCATCTGCGCGAGACCGCGGAGCCGGCTCTCGCCGATGTGGCCTTCACGCTCCAGGCCGGGCGGCGGCGCTTCGAGCACCGGCGCGCCCTGGTCTGCCGCTCCGCGGCCGAGGCCGCCGGGATCCTGGCGCAGCGCGATCCGTCCCGCCTGCTCGCCCACGTCGGGCCGGCCGGGGAAAGGCCGGTGGCCTTTCTGTTCCCCGGTCAGGGCGCCCAATACCCGGGCATGGGGCGCGAGCTCTACGCGGGCGAGGATCTGTTCCGCCGCGAAGTCGACCACTGCGCCGAGGTCCTGCGCCCGCTCCTGGCTCTCGACCTGCGCGACGCCCTGTTCCCGGCGGGAGGCGCGGACCCGGAGGAGGCCGCGGCGCGCCTGCGCCGGACGGATCTGGCCCAGGCCGCGCTGTTCACCGTGGAATACGCTCTGGCCCGGCTGTGGATGGGCTGGGGCGTGCGGCCCCAGGCCCTGATCGGCCACAGCATCGGCGAGTACGTGGCCGCCTGCCTGGCCGGCGTCTTCGCGCTGGAAGACGCCCTGGCTCTGGTGGCGGCGCGCGGCCGGGCCATGCGCGACCTGGTGGCCGGCGCCATGCTGAGCGTCCCGCTGCCGGAGGACGAGGTCCGGCCTCTCCTCGGCGACCGCCTCGACCTGGCCGCGGTGAACGCGCCGGACCTCTGCGCGGTGGCCGGGCCCGAGGAGGCGGTCGAGGCGCTCCGCCGGGTCCTGGCCGGGCGCGGCCTGGAGGGTCGCCTCCTCCACACCTCGCATGCCTTCCACTCGCGAAGCATGGACCCCGCGGCCGCGGTCCTGGCGCGTGAAGCGGAGCGGCGGACCCTAAACGCGCCCGAGCTCCCCTTCGTGTCGAACCTCACCGGGACGTGGATCCGGCCGGACGAGGCCACGGACCCGGCGTATTGGGTGCGCCACCTGCGCGAGCCGGTCCGCTTCGCAGCCGGCCTTGCCGAGGTCCTGCGCGAGCCGTCCCGCCTCCTCCTCGAGGTGGGCCCGGGCCGCACGCTGGCCGGGCTGGCGCGGCGCCATCCCTCCCTCGGCGGCGGGCACGCGGTGGTCACGTCGCTGCCGGCAGCGCGCGAGGAGCGGGACGATGTCCCCGCCGTCCTGGAGGCCGCAGCCCGTCTCTGGCTGGCGGGAGTGGACTTTTCCTGGCGCCGCTTCCACGGCGGCCGGCGCTGCCGCGTGCCGCTCCCGACCTACCCTTTCGAGCGCCTGCGGTACTGGGTCGAGCCGCCAGCCGAGGGGCCCCGGACGGTCTTGCCGGCTGCAGCGCTCCCCGCTGCCGGACCCCTCGCGGCGCTGGTCCCGGCGTCTCACGATCGCCCATTCCTGGCCACTCCCTACCTGGCCCCGCGCGACGAGCGGGAGCGGGAGCTGGTGGCCCTGTGGGAAGAGAAGCTGGGCGTCGGCCCCGTGGGCGTTCACGACGATTTCTTCGAGCTCGGCGGCCATTCGCTGCTGGCCACCCAGGTCGCTGCGGCGGTACGGCGGACGTTCGGCGTCGACGCGGCGCTGCGCGAGCTGTTCGCGACCCCGACCGTCGCGGGCATGGCTGCGGCGATCGCCGGCCTGGGAGGGGAGGCAGGAGCGGCCGAGGCGCTCCCGCTCCTGGTCCCCGATCCCGGACGCGCGCACGAGCCGTTCCCGCTCACCGACGTCCAGGGGGCGTACTGGGTCGGCCGCGGCGGCTCCTTCGCCCTGGGCGGCGTCGCCACCCACAGCTATTTCGAGATGGAGGCGGCAGGGGTCGACCTCGACCGCTTCGTCCAGGCTTTGCGGCTGCTCATCGCGCGCCACGGCATGCTGCGCGCCGTAGTGCTGCCCGACGGGCGCCAGCAGGTCCTCCCCGAGGTCCCGCCCTACGAGGTCCGGATCCTCGATCTGCGGGAGGAGGAGCCGGCGGCGGCCGAGGCCCGGCTCCTGGAGGTGCGCGGCGCCATGTCCCACCAAGTGCTGCCCGCCGACCGGTGGCCGCTGTTCGAGGTCCGCGCCACCCGCCTACCGGGGGCCCGGCTGCGCTTTCACATCAGCTTCGACTTCCTGATCGGCGACGCCTGGAGCCTGCGCCTGCTCGCCGCCGAGCTGAGCCTGCTCTACCGCGACCCGGCCGCGCTGCCGTCGCCTCCCGCAGCGACCTTCCGCGACTACGTGCTCGCCGAGGCGGCCTTCCAGGAGACCAGGCAGTACCGGCGCGCCCTAGAGTACTGGCGCGGCCGCCTCGGGACGCTGCCGCCGGCGCCCGAGTTGCCGCTCGCCGCCGATCCGGCCGGGATCCGGCAGGTGCGATTCGTCCGCCGCCGGGGCGGGCTGGAAGCCGCGGCCTGGGAGCGCCTCAAGGCGCGCGCCGTGCGGGTGGGTCTGACTGCCTCGGCGGCCGTCCTCGCCGTCTTTGCCGAGGTGCTGGGGGCCTGGAGCAAGAGCCCCCGTTTCACCCTGAACCTCACCCTGTTCAACCGGTTTCCTGTCCACCCGGAGGTGAACCGGATCGTCGGCGACTTCACCTCTTTGACCTTGCTGGAGGTGGATGCTGCGGCCGGGGAGAGCTTCGAGGAGCGGGCTCGCCTCGTCCAGCAGCGGCTGTGGGACGACCTGGACC
>JBKKAU010000732.1:0-13245 GCA_046714475.1 Thermoanaerobaculia bacterium | reverse complement strand
GGTCGGGGCCCCGGCGCAACCCGAGCGGCGTCTTCCGGCCGGCCTCGCGGGCGGCCTCGCCCTGGCGCTGTTAACCCTCTGGCTGGTGGCGCCCCTGGCTCAGGTCGCCCCCGGAAAGGCCGAAGCGGCGGAGTCCGGTCCCGGCACCGGGACGTGGGAGGCCGAGCGCAAGGGGGACAAGGTCCGGCTGGAGATGACGATGCGCTCGGGGAAGAGCCGCTGGTCCAGCTCGTCCGACTACCCGGTACGCGACCTGGTCGGGTTCAAGGCGGGACCCGAAACGCGGTTCGAGCTGCGGCGCGACGCCGGGACCTTCTTCTTCCAGGGAGAGCTCGATGCGGATGGCGAAGGGGAGGGCACCTTCACCTTCCGGAGCAACCCTGCCTACGTGCGGGAGATGGCGTCGTTCGGCTACCGGGTGGCGGAGGACCAGTTCTTCCAACTCGCCTTGCACGACGTCGGCCTGGGTTTCGTCCGCGACCTCCATTCGCTCGGGTACCGGGACGTCAAGCTCCAGCAGTTGATCTCGTTCAGCATCCACGGGGTGACCCCGGCTCTCATCCGCGAGCTCAAGGCCTGGGGGTATGACGACATCCCGGACGAGCAGCTCGTCTCGATCAAGATCCACGGCGTCACCCCCGAGTACATCCGCGCCCTGGCCGGCGCCGGCTACCACAAGGTGGAGCCCGAGCAGCTGATCTCCATGCGCATTCATGGGGTGACCCCGAAGTACGTCCGGGAGATCGCCGAGGCCGGCTATCAAAACGTCCCGCCGCAGGACCTCATCTCGATGCGCATCCACGGCGTCGACGCGGACTTCATCCGCAAACGGACCCGCGGCGGCGCCCGGCCATCGGTCCAGCAGCTGATCTCCGACCGTATCCACGGCCGGTAGGGCTCCTTCCCACCGTCCCGCCACCCCTCTCTCCCTGATGTAGGGGAGGGGCTCGTCCCCTCCCGGGCGGGGGCAAGCCCCGCCCCTACCCGAGCTCCCCAGGCCCGCATGGTAAGATTCTCCCCCAGAGTCTCCAGGACCTGTGACGACTGCGTGACGCCTTGGAGGCGTCCGCGAGGCTTCGGCAGCTACTCGCAACCTTGCGATCCCTCCTTCGTAGCTCTCTGTGAAGGCGACAGATCGGATCCAAACCCTATGTTCGAAAACGTATCCTCTTCCCCCCGTCGTTTCCGTGTCCAGTTCCCGTTCCTCAAGAGCCTGCGGCCCCGGTTCGGCAAGGTGGGGCTCTGGCTGTTCCTGGCGTTCGTGCCGTTGATCTTCCTGCGGTCGTGCGTGTTCACCTATGTACCGCCCGACCGGATCGGCATGCGGCAGGTCTCCTTCGGACCGGGCAAGGGCCTGCAGAAGGAGCTCGTGAAGCCGGGCTACCGCCGCGAGATCAGCGGCTATGAGAAGGTCTATCCCTTCCCGCAGTCCATCCAGGCGGTGGAGTTCACCAACAACGCGCAGGAGACCGGCCCCGGGCACCGCCAGGTCGCCGCGGTCAAGGTGCCGACGGTCGACGGCTACCCGGTGGACGTCGACGTGACCGTCCTGTACCGCATCGTGGACCCCTACAAGATCGCCTCGAAGTTCGGGTTCAGCCAGGCGTATGAGGAGTCGGTCGTCATCCGTTTCACCGACCCGCTGGTCAAACAGTTCCTCGGCCAGCTCTTCGCCGAGCAGTTCTATGGCGACGCGCGGCTCGCCAAGGTCAAGGCGCTCAAGACGGAGCTCACCCGGCGTTTCGAGATCAACGGCCTGAAGCTCGAGGACGTCCTGATCCGCCAGTACGACTACCCGGAGACCTTCCAGTCGCTGACCGAGCAGAAGAAGATCCAGGACCAGTCGGTCCTCGCCAACCGGGAGTTCGCCAAGCAGAACGAGGTGCAGACGCGGCTCAACCAGGTGAAGGCCGAGGGGCAGAACCTGATGAACGTGAAGGCGTCCGAGTTCAACGCCCAGATCACCACCATCAACGCGCAGCGCGACCTCTACACCCGGCAGAAGCGGGCCGAGGCCGACCTGTTGGTGAAGAGCGCGGAGGCCGAAGGCACCCAGCAGGTCAACCGCGCCCTCGAAGGTGCCGGCTCCGCCAAGCTCCTGAAGCTGCGGCGCGGCCTTGCGCTGCTCAACAGCATCAAGGGCCCGATCTACACCAGTGAGGACCTTACGGATATCTACCGGGTCCTGCCCGACTGAGCGGAGCGACAGCCATGAAAGCGAAGACCTTGAAGACCAACCTCATCCTCGGCTGCGGCCTCCTGCTGGCCGCCGGCTGGCTCTCCGGATGCACGCCCCACCCCACCGGCGCCACCGAGGTCGGCGTCAAGTTCAACAAGCTGACCCGGGCGTTCGAGGTCAAGGAGCCGGGCGCCACCCACTTCTTCGTGCCGATCCTCAACGACTGGAAGCTCTACGACATCTCGCTGCGCAACCTGGTCATGAACGCCGACTCCAAGACGAAAGACCGGCACGGCAAGGACGACCTGCGCTTCAAGACGCGGGACGGCAACGACATCGAGACCGACGTCACCGTGCGCTGGCGGGTCGACCCGGCCCGGGTCGCGGACCTGTGGCAGCGCGCCGCGTCGGACTCCGACCAGCTCGAGGAGCGGCTGGTGCGGCCGATGGCGCGCACCTACATCCGCGACGTGCTGAACCGGCTCGACTCGGAGGACTTCTACAACCCGACGTTGCGCTTCGCTGCGGCCAACGACGCCACGCGGCTGATGGCCGACCACCTGAGGCCGCACGGCCTCGTGGTGGAGCAGGTGCTGCTGGGCGACTTCTCCTTCAAGCCGGAGTACCAGAAGCTGATCAACGACCGCAAGGAGGCGGAGAAGACGGCCGAGAAGCTGGAGGCCGAGATCCTGGCGACCCAGGAGGCGAACCAGGCCAACCTCCAGGCGAAGGTGGCCGAGCTGACCGAGCAGCTCACGCGCTCCCGGGGCGAGCTCGAGCAGGCGCGGCGCAACGCCGACGCCTACCTGGTCCGCCGCGAGCAGGAGGCGCAGGCGATCTTCGCCGAGAAGACCGCGCTCGCCACCGGCATCCGCAGGGAGCGCGACGCGCTCAACAGCAGCGCCGGCGACGCCTACGTCAACCTGCAGCTCATCGAGGCGTTGCAGAAGAAGGAGATCCGCCAGATCCCCAAGCTGCCCAACAACGGCAACATGATCATCGACGGCAACAAGCTGCTCGAGCAGCTCGGGGTCATCCAGTACCGTGAGAACCAGCAGCTGGAGCAACAGCAGCAGCAGTAACCGTTGGAGGTTTGTGATGCTGAACCTTGCGGGTCCCTCCTACGATCTCGGTGACGTGCTTTTCGCGGTGCTCCAGGAGTGCGACCACCGGCGGCGGGCCTTCGAGTCGGAGGAGGCGGAGGAGGGCTTGATGGAGGTCGCCCGCCGCAAGCTCGAGGAGGTGCGGGAGAGCTATGAGGAGTGCGGCGGCACTCCACCGTACTGGCGGGAGCTCGAGCGCGAGGTGCTGGACACCGCAATGCCGCAGTACATCCCGGCCGCGATCGAGCAAAACCGGCTGGAGAAGAGCAATTACGACCTGCTCTGGAAAGGGAGCCCCGCCGCCCGGTTCGCCTTCACCCTGACGGGTCTGCTCGTCGCCGCGCTTATCCTCAAGTCCCCCTTCCACCCCCTGCTGGAGGATGTCTCTGCCCTGTTTTTCGCTCTTCTGGGCTTCCTCTATCCCGAGGTCAAGAAGGGAGTCTTCGACCTGCGCCACTCCAAGATGTTGAACCGGCTGATCGCGCAGGCGGAGAAGTACCAGCACGACAGCCGCCTCCACTACGTGAGCAATGCCCGCCTCGACGAGGAGCTGCGCGCGGTGGGGGTGGGGGAGGGGACCTCCCGGCCCCCTGAACAGCGCACGGCGGCGCACGACAGCCCGGACCTGCCGCCGCCGATTCCGCACCCTTCGAGCAAGGGCAAGACGCGGTAGAGAGAGGCCAGGGGTGAGGGCTGATAACCTTCCCCTCATGAGACCCTCCACCCTCCTCGGCGCCGCCGCTCTCGCGCTCCTCCTCGCCCTCCCCACCCTGGCGGCCGAGCCCGCCCGCCGGCCTTTGCTCGTCACCGTCGACGACCTGCCCATCACGGCGAGCCGGCTGCATAGCGATCCGGCCGAGCGCGAGCGGATCACCCGCGGGCTGCTCGACGCCCTGCGCAAGCACGGCATCCGCGCCGTGGGGCTGGTGACCTGGCAGCGGGTGATCGACGAGCCGCGCGACCTCGGCCTGCTGCGGATGTGGCTCGACGCCGGGCACGAGCTCGGGAACCACTCCACCAACCACCTCAACTACACGGCGACCGAGCCGGAACCCTACATCGCCGACGTCGAGGCGGCGAGGAAGCGCCTGGCCGGGCTGCTCGCCCCGCGCGAAGCCAAGGTCCGGTTCTTCCGCTTCCCGTTCCTGCGCGAGGGGGACACCGCGGCGAAGCTCGACGCCATGCGCGCCTATCTCGCCGAGTCCGGCCAGCGGAACCTCCCCGTCACCCTGGACAACCAGGACTGGTCGTTCGAGGAGCCGTGGGTCGAGGCGCGGCGGAAGGGCGACAAAGCGGCCATCGCGCGGGTGGCCGAGGCCTATCACGAGTCGCTCCACGTCGAGGTGCGCGGGCACGAGGAGGTGGGCGACGCGCTGCTCGGCCGGCCGGCGCCCCAGATCCTGCTCCTCCACGCCAACGAGGTCGGCGCCGCCCAGTGGGACCGCCTGTTCACCTGGCTCGAGGAGCGCGGGTATCGTTTCGCCACCGCCGACGAGGTGCTGGCCGATCCGGCGTTCTCCGAGCCCCACCGCTATGTAGGCCGCTACGGCCCCGGCCTCTGGGACCGGCTGGCGTCCGAGCGGCGCGTGAAGCGCGAGCAGGACGAGGTGCGGACGCTGCTCGAACGGCAAGCCGAGGCCTGGAGCCGGGGGGACCTCGAAGCCTTCACCTCGGTCTACGCCGACGACGCCGTGTTCCTGGCGCCCACCGGCCTCACCCAGGGCGGCCGGTGGGCGGTGCTCGACCGCTACCGCAAGCGCTATCCCGACGCGCGGGCCATGGGGACGCTCCGCCTGGAGGTGATCGAGATGCGCCCGGCGGCCGGCATGGAGGTCACGATGCTCGGCGGCGCGCGCCCGAGCGCCGTCCACGGCATGTCGGTCGCGGCGCGCTGGAAGCTTTCCTACCCGGATGGCGCCGGGCGCGAGGACGCCGAGGGGCTCACCCTGATCGTCCTGCGCAAGGAGCGGGACGGCTGGAAGATCGTGCAGGACGCGTCGATGTAACGGATTGGAGGGAGCCGAGAGTGACGGTCCATGAGTTCCTGAGGGACGCGGTGGTGATCCTGGCCGCCTCCACCCTGGTGGTGCTGGTGAGCCACAAGATCCGCGTCCCCTCGGTCGTGGGGTTCCTGCTGACCGGCGTGCTCATCGGTCCGTCCGGGCTGGGCTGGATCGGGGAGGTGGAGCGGGTCGAGGTCTTCGCCGAGATCGGCGTCGTCTTCCTGCTCTTCTCGATCGGCCTGGAGTTCTCCCTGGAACGTCTTCAGGAGATCCGCCGCAACTTCTTCGCCGGCGGCTCGCTGCAGTCGGCGCTGACGTTGGCGGCGGGCGCCGCGATCGCCCTCGTCGCCGGCTTCACCCCGCAGCGCGCCCTGTTCGCCGGCTTCCTCCTCGTCCTGAGCAGCACCGCCATCGTCCTCAAGCTCTACGCCGACCGGCGCGAGCTCGACGCCCCGCAGGGCAAGCTGGCGATCGGCATCCTGCTGTTCCAGGACTTCCTGATCGTGCCGATGATCGTGCTCACGCCGGTCCTCGCGGGGGCGGTGGAGGCTTCGGCGGGGCAGGTGGCGCTGCGCTTCCTGCTCTCGCTGGCGGTGATCGGCGTCGTCTTCCTGCTCGCCCGCTACCTGATGCCCCGGCTGCTCCACCAGATCGTGCGCACCCAGGTGCGGGAGATCCTGGTGCTCGGCGCCCTGGTGGTCTGTCTGGGCATGGCCTGGTTCACCGAGAGCCTGGGCTTCTCGCTGGCCCTGGGAGCCTTCCTGGCGGGGATCATCATCTCGGAGTCGGAGTACAGCCACCAGGTGGTGGCCGAGGTGGTGCCCTTCCGCGACGTGTTCAACAGCGTGTTCTTCATCTCGATCGGCATGTTGCTCGACCTGCGCTTCGCCGCCTCCCACGCCCTGGAGATCGGCGGTCTCGCGCTGCTGATCCTGATCGTCAAGGCGCTCGCCACCGCCGGGGCGGTCGCGCTGCTCTCGTTCCCGGCCCGGACCATGACGATCGCCGCCCTGAGCCTCGCCCAGATCGGCGAGTTCTCGTTCGTGCTCCTCCGCGTCGGCCAGCGGCACGGCATGCTGCCGCAGGAGCTCTACCAGGCGTTCATCGCCGCGGCCGTGCTCACCATGATGCTCACTCCGCTGCTGGTGTCTCTGGCGCCGGGCCTGGCCGATCGCCTCCCGGGCATGCGCCGGAGGGGCGGCGGCGGAGACACCGCCAAGGAGGCCGCCCGCCGGGACCATGTGATCGTCGTCGGCTTCGGCGTCAACGGCAGGAACCTGGCGCGGGTGCTGCGCGAGGCCTCGCTCCGCTACGTGGTCATCGAGCTCAACGCCGAGGCCGTGCGGCTGGCGCGGCGCGAGGGTGAGCCGGTCCTGTTCGGGGACTCGACGCGGCGGGAGATCCTGGAGCACGCCGGAATCGAGTCGGCGCGGGTCGTGGTTTTCGGCATCTCGGACCTGGTGGCGGTGCGGCGGAGCATCCGGCTGGCCCGCGAGCTCAACCCCGGGGTCCACATCATCGTGCGGACGCGGGCGGTCGCCGAGATCGAGGACCTGCGCGCCCGCGGCGCCGACGAGGTGATCGCCGCGGAGTTCGAGACCTCGATCGAGATCTTCACCCGCGTCCTGCGGCGCCTCCACGTCCCCGGCAACGTCATCCGCGCCCAGACGCGCGCCCTGCGCGGCGAGGACTACCGGATGCTGCGCGTCCCCTCCCGCGAGGGGCCGATCTCGGACGCCCTGGTCCGCGCCCTGGCGGCGGGGATCACCGACGTCTACCAGCTCGGCCCCGAGAGCGTCGGGTCCGGAGCGTCGATCCGCGAGCTGGCGCTGCGCAAGCAGACCGGCGCCACCGTGATCGCCGTGGTCCGCGACCAGGAGGTCTTCACCAACCCCGTGCCCGACCTGCGGCTGCAGAGCGGCGACTGCCTGGTGATGGTCGGCAGCCACCTGGAGATCGAGCGCGCCTTCGAGTACCTGGACCAGGGCGGCGAGCCCGGCGCTATTTCAGGGCAAAACGAGCCGAGATCGTCTCCTCACCCCGCCGCATTGTGACGACCAGCGTCGCGCCGGCCAGCGAGCCGGCCGGGACAGAGGCCGTGAAATGGTCCTTGGCCGGCTTCGGCTGCACGTCCAGCTTCTTCTTGGCCTTGGTCATGCCGGTGACCTTGAGCGTCACGTTCTGGATCGGCAGCGTCGCCTCTTTGTCGTCTAGCAGATAGATGTCGACGCTGGTCCCCTTGGGCACCACCTCGACGTGGTACTTCCCGGAGGTGCGGACGATGCCGCCGTGCGGCGCCTTGTGGGCGTGATCTTCCTGGTCGTGGGCGCAGGCCAGCGTGCCGAGGAAGGGAGCGGTCAGGGCGAGCGCGAGGGTAAGGGTGAGAATCTTCTTCATGAGAAAAGCTCCTTGAGCCCTCACCCCCCTAGCCCCCCTCTCCCGCCACCCCGCCCACCCTCCCCGGGAGAGAGGGGAATTGGATATTGGGAGATGAAGGATCGGGGGTGAGGGCCTGGCGTTGTACATAGGCTTCGGCGCTCTTGCGCCCGTAGAGATAGAACACGGCCGGGGTCACCATCATGTCGAGCAGGGTGGAGCTGACCAGGCCGCCGAGGATCACCGCCGCCACCGGGTGGAGGATTTCCTTGCCCGGCTGGTCGCCGGCGAGGACCAGCGGGATCAGCGCGAGGCCGGCGGTCAGGGCGGTCATCAGCACCGGCACCAGCCGCTCCAGCGAGCCGCGGATCACCATCTCCTGGCTGAACGCCTCCCCCTCGTGCCGCATCAGGTGGAGGTAGTGGCTGATCATCATGATGGTGTTGCGCGAGGCGATGCCGGTCAAGGTGATGAAGCCGACCAGCGAGGCGACCGAGAAGGTGCCGCCGGTCAGCCAGACCGCCGCGACGCTGCCGATCAGGGCGAGCGGGATGTTGACCAGCACCTGCAGCACGATCGGCGCCGAGCGGAAGTGGGCGTAGAGCACCAGGAACATGCCGGCGACCGAGAACAGGCTGAGCAGTGCGATGCGCCGCGTCGCCTGCCGCTGCGCCTCGAACTGGCCGGCGTACTCGACGAACATGCCGGCGGGCAGCTCGACCTCGGCGCGGATCCGTTCCTGGACGTCGGCCACGACGCTCCCCAGGTCGCGCTCCGCGACATTGCTCTGGATGACGATGCGGCGTTGCACGTTCTCGCGCTGGATGACGTTGGGGCCGCGCGACTCCTCGACGTCGGCGAGCAGCGACAGCGGCACCTGGGCGCCGGAGGGGGTGTCCACCAGCGCCTCACGGAAGGCCTCGGCGCTGCTCCTCTCGCCCGGGCCGTAGCGGACCACGACGTCGAAGGCGCGCTGGCCTTCGAGCACCTGGCCGACCACCTTGCCGTTGAAGGCGGTCTCGAGCTGCTCGGCGAGGTCCCCGGGCCGCACGCCGTAGCGCAGCGCCTCCTCGCGCCGGATGCGGACGCGGAGCTGCGGGATCAGCACCTGCCGCTCGACCTGGAGGTCGACCACCCCCGGTACCCCGGCCATGGCGGCCTGGATCTCGGCGGCCTTGAGCCGCAGCGCGTCCAGGTCCTGGCCATAGAGCTTGACCGCGATCTGCGCCCGGATACCCGAGAGGAGGTGGTCCAGGCGGTGGGAGATCGGCTGGCCGACGCTGCTGAAGACGCCCGGCAGCATGGCCAGCTTCGAGCGGATGTCGCCGAGCACCTCGTCGCGCGAGCGCTCCGAAGGCCCCCCACCAGGCCGAAAGTCGACGTCGATCTCCGAGTAGTGGACCCCTTCGGCGTGCTCGTCGAGCTCCGCCCGGCCGGTGCGCCGGCCGGTGGTCGCCACCTCGGGCACGGAGAGGATCAGCCGCTCGGCCACGGTCGCCAGGCGGTTCGACTCGGCGAGCGAGGTCCCGGGCTGGGTGAGCACGTTGATCGTCGCCGTCCCCTCGTTGAACGGCGGCAGGAACTCCCGGCCGAGGAACGGGATCAGCGCCACCGCGCCTAAAAACAGCAGCAGGACCGGCACGATCAGCCGTTTCGGATGGCCGAGCACGGTGCGCAGCATCCGCGCGTCCCAGGCCTTGAGGCCTTGCACGAAGCGGCTGCCGTACTCCTCGCGGTCGAGCGCCCTGGAGCGCGGCAGCAGGTAGGAGCAGAGGGCGGGCGTGACGGTCAGCGAGACGAGCAGCGAGGCGACGATCGAGACGATGTAGGCGATGCCGAGCGGCGCGAAGAGCCGGCCTTCGATCCCCGACAGGGCGAACAACGGGATGAACACCAGGACCACCAGCGCCGTGGCGAAGACGATCGAGCTCCGCACCTCGGACGAGGCGAGGTAGATCACCTCCAGCGCCGGCTTCGGGTTGGGGCTGTGGCGGTTCTCCTGGAGACGCCGGAAGACGTTCTCCACGTCGACGATGGCGTCGTCCACCAGCTCGCCGATCGCCACCGCCAGGCCGCCGAGAGTCAGCGTGTTGATCGACAGGTCGAAGGCGCGGAAGACCAGGGCGGTGACGATGAACGACAGCGGGATCGCGGTCAGCGTGATCGCCGTGGTGCGGAAGTTGGCGAGGAAGAGCGCGAGGACGATCAGCACCAGGATCGAGCCGTCGCGCAGCGCCGCCTCGACGTTGCCCACCGCCGCCTCGATGAAGGTCGCCTGTTTGAACAGCTGGGTGATCTCGATCCCCGGCGCCGCCCGCCCCATCTCGGCGAGCGCCGCCTCCAGCCGCCGGGTGAGCGGCACGGTGTCGGCGTCCGGCTGCTTGGTGATCGCCAGGATGACGCCGGGGCGGGCGTTGACGCCGGCGTCGCCACGCTTTGTCGGCGGCGCGATCCGGACGTCGGCGACGCTCGACAGCGGCACCGGCACGCCGTCCCGGTAGTCGACCACGGTCGCGGCGAGCTCCTCGAGGTCTGCGGTGCGGCCGATGTTGCGCACCAGCAGCTCCTCGCCGCCGCTCTCGAGGAAGCCGCCGGTGGTGTTGGCCTGGCTGCCGGCGACCGCCTCCTCGACGTCTTCAAGGGTGAGGCCGGCGGCGCGCAGCCGCGCCGGGTCCACCTGCACCTGGATCTGCCGGACCTCGCCGCCGAGGACCGTCACCTGGGCGATGCCGGGGAGGGTCAGCAGGCGCGGCCGCAGGATCCAGTCGGCGGTGGTGCGCAGCTCCATGGGGGAGGCCGACGCGTCCTTGGCCGAGAGGCCGACGAGCAGCACCTCGCCCATGATCGAGGCGACCGGCGTCATCACCGGCAGCAGCCCTTCGGGCAGGCTCTCCTGCGCCACCTGCAGCCGCTCGCCGACGAGCTGGCGGTCGCGGAAGACGTCGCTCCCCCAGTCGAACTGGACGTAGACGATCGACAGGCCCGGCGCCGAGCTGGAGCGCAGGTTGACCACACCGGGGGCGCCGTTCAGCGCCGTCTCGATGGGGAAGGTCACCAGGGTCTCGACCTCCTCCGGCGCGAGGCCCGGCGCCTCGGTCATCACCGTCACCGTCGGCTTGTCGAGGTCGGGCAGCACGTCGATCGGCAGGCGGACGATCACCCAGGCGCCGTAGACCAGCAGCAGCGCCGCCGCGGCCACCACGAAGAGGCGGTTGTCCAGCGACCAGCGGATGACGCGGTTGAGCATGGCTTCCTACCGCACTCCCGCCGCGCTGCGCAGCTCGTAGAGCCCCTTGACCACGACGCGCTCGCCCTCCTGGACGCCGCGGACGATCTCGACCTGGCCGGCGTCCTCCCAGCCGGTCTCGACCTCGCGCGCCCGGAACTCCTCCGGGGTGGGGTGGACGAACAGCACCTTGCGCCCCTCGGTCTCGACCAGCGCCGCCTTGGGCACGGTCAGGGTGACCTCGGGCTCGCCCGACGGCACGTAGACCTTGACGCTCATCTCGGGCAGCAGCAGACCGCTGGGGTCGTCCACCTCGAAGTAGATCGGCGCCGTGCGGGTGGCCGGATCGATGGCGAAGCCGCGCGAGATCAGCCGCGCCGGCAGCCGGCGGCGCAGGGCCGGCACCTCGACCTGGCCGTCGCCGGCGCGGGCCAGCGCCGCGAGCTGGTTCTCGTAGGCCGCGCCTTCGACCCACAGCCGGCCGAGGTCGATCACCCGGAACAGCCGCTCGCCCTGGGGGACGGAGGTGCCGGCGGTCGCCAGGACCTCGGCCACGACGCCGCTGATGGGGGAGCGGACCGCGATCCGGTCGCCGCTTCGCGCGCGCGAGGAGAAGGCGCTCTGGATCTGCTCGGCCGCCGCGAGGTCGGCCTGGGCCGCCTCGTAGGCCGCCTCGATCTCCTGCCGCTCGCGCTCCGAGAGCACGCGCTGGAGCTGGCGCGCCCGCTCCCAGTCCGCCTTGGCGACCCGCAACGCGGTGCGGGCCTTGCGCGCCTCGGCCTCGGCCTCGCGGCGCTGCACCAGGAGGTCGGTCTGCGCGGTCGGGTCGAGGGTCGGCGCGACGAACGCGAGGGTGTCGCCGGCCCGCACCCGCGTGCCTGGGCGGATCGGCGTCCCCGCGGGGAAGGAGAGGATGCCGTCCAGGGGGGCGGCCACGCTCGCGTCGCCGTCCGGCGCGGCCTTGACCCGGCCGACCACCTCGACGGTCTGCGAGAGCGGCCGGCGGCCCGCGAGATCGGTCTCGAGGCCGAGCAGGAACTGCACCGGCTTGGCGACCGTCAGCGCGTCACCGAGATTGCGCGCCTCGGTAGCGGCCGGCGTCTCGCCGTGGTCCTCGCCGCCGTGGGCGGGCAGCGGCCGGTTGCCGTCGGCGAGCAGCAGGGCGAGCCCGAGGAGCGTGGCACTGGCTGAGGTCGTTGCGGTCCGGCGGCGGCGCACGACCAGCACGACGGCGCCAGCCGCGAGCAGGGCCGCCGCGATGCCCGCGAGGAGGGGCCAGCGCACGGCGTCGCCCTCGGGAGCGCCGGCGGCCGGAGCGTCGGGGTAGAAGCGCTCGCCGACCTTGAAGCTGGAGAGGCTGAGCAGGTCGACCGCGTCGCCGGCTTCGAGGGTGACCGTCGCCGCGTACTCCCCCTCCTCGGGCCAGCTGACCTCGGCCGTGTACTCGCCCGGCGAGCGGGTGCGCACCGCCTTGGCGGTCAGCGAGGCCGGCCCGGTGATCTCCAGGTCGATCGCGGCATTGTTCACCGGCCGGTTGGTGCGCCAATCGGCGAGGTAGAGCGTCAGGGTCGCGGGCTCGCCCGGGAGGAGCTTGTCGTGGCGGGCGAGCAGCTCGAACGTCTCGGACGCGTCCCACACCGCGGCGAGCCCATGGGCCTGGGGGGCCGGGGCCGGCGCGGCGGCGTCCTGGCTGTGGTCTTCGCCTTCGTGGGCGTAGGCGGGCGAAAAGACGAAAAGGACCGCAAGGACGGCAAGGACGGCAAGGACGGCGGGTCGGCGTTTCATGGTTGGGCGATCTCCGGTTCGTGGAGGACGGTCCCCGCGGCACGCTCCAGCTCTACGACGGCTTCCAGATAGTCGAGAAGGGCCTCGCCCCAGGTCAGCCGGGCGCGGACGAGCCGGTCCCTCTCCACGAGGTACCGGTCGAGCGAGTACTCGCCGAGGTCGTAGGCGCGCGTCACCTCCGCGAGGTCGGCGGCAAGGTCCGGCAGAAGAGGTTGGATGCGGGCGAGCAGCGTTTCGCGGCGGCGCAGCCGTTCGGCCAGCCGCCGGACATCGGCCGCGGCCTGCTCCTCGGCCGTTTGCAGCTCCAGGGCGGCGCGGTCCACCTCGCTCCGGGCCACGACCCGCTCGCCGGCGTTACGGCCGAAGACCGGCAGGGTGACGGTGGCGCCGAAGTGGACCGCGGCGCCGGTGTCGTCCAGGCGGTCGATGAAAGGCCCGGTACCCTGGAGCCCCTGGAGATATCGGAACGCGTCTCCCTCCAGGACGGTGCGGTCCCGCGAGTAGCCCAGGGAGAGCCGCAGCCCGGGCCGCCCTGCGAGGGTCACGAGCTCGGCTTCCGACCGGCGCGACGCG
>JBKKAU010000731.1:0-6687 GCA_046714475.1 Thermoanaerobaculia bacterium | reverse complement strand
GGATACGAGGAAGGCGGCGTTCAGGATCATCTTGTCGCCGATCGGCTTGTTGGCGCGCGACGCCACCGAGACGCCGCCCAGGTCGGAGAAGATCTCGGTGACCAGCTGCTCCGAGCGCTCCTGGAGCAGCGAGTCGACCAGCCGACCGTACTGCATGCGGGCGAAGTAGGTCGAGCCCTTCTGGTGCGAGATCTCCTGGCGCAGCAGGCGCAGGTTCTCGTCGTCCTTCTCGATCTAGCGGATGATGATCTCGGGCTCCCAGAGGACTTTCAGGCCGAACTCCAGCTTGTCCTGCATCTTGACCAGCACGTCGCGGAACGCTTCGTAGGCGGTGCGCAGCAGCTCGATGATGTCGTCCGACGTCTTGAAGACGGTGCCGAAGGACATCGGGATCACCGTGTGGTTGCGCATCACGGCCTCGTTGACCCGCTCGTGCGCCAGCACGTTGTCGCGCGTCGGGTCGTAGACCTCGAGCGGCGTGTCGGAGACGACGGCGGCGATGTCCCGGAAGTTGACGGTGTGGACGTCGGCCGGCTCGGAGCCGATGCCGATGCGGCCGAAGCGGAACGGCTCCTGCGACTGGATGATGCAGTAGACGTACTTGCCGCTGTTGTTCGCGGACGGGAAGGCCTCGAAGGCCGGCGAGGCGGTCAGAGCGCTCTCGCGGGCCGCCGCCGGGCGCGCCGGCCTCTTCGCCTGGGCGGGCTTCGGGTTGGCCTGGGGGGCTTTCTTGGCCGCCGGTTTTACGACGGCCTTGGCGGCGGGCTTGCGGCCCCCCTTCTTTGGTCTCTCGCTCATGCGCTCCTCGTGGGTCGTGTCCCGGTCAGGCGCCGCGCGCGTCGAGCTGGCGCCGCACCTCGGCCTCGAGGTCGCGGGGCGGGCACGGCTTGGTGACGACCGCGTCGCACCCGGCCAGCATGGCCTTGTCGTGGGCGTCGGCCAAGGCGTGCGCGGTCAGCGCGATGACGCGGATGTGCCGGGTGCGCTCGTCCTGTTTGAGGCGCCGCGTCGCCTCCCAGCCGTCGAGCTTGGGGAGCGAGAGGTCCATCAGGATGACGTCCGGCATCAGCTCGTTGGCCTTGTCGAGCGCCTCCAGCCCGTCTTCCGCCGTGGCGACGCGGTAGCCCCGGAACTCCAGGTACTCGGAACAGATCTCGCGCCCGTGCGGGACATCGTCGACCACCAGCACTAATGGCGGCAAGGGCGGCAGGCTTTCGCTCTCTCCCATAGGCTGATTTACCCCTTCCTGGGTCGCTTGGGGAAACAGAAGGTGAACGTCGACCCTTCGCCCAGCCGGCTCTTCAGGGCGATGGTACCGCCCAGGATGGTCGCCAGGCGGCGGCAGATCGACAGGCCGAGGCCGGTGCCGCTGTGCCGTTTGGCATACGAGCTGTCCGCCTGGCCGAAGGCTTCGAAGATGGTCTTCTGGTTCTCCTCGGAGATGCCGATGCCGGTGTCCGCCACGGCGACCGCGACCTGGTCGCCATCTTCGCAGGTTTCGATGCGGATGGCGATCGACCCCTGCGGCGTGAACTTCAAGGCGTTGGACAGGAGGTTGAGGACGATCTGCTTGACCTTCTGCCGGTCGGTGCGCACCTCGGGCACTTCGGGGTCGAGCGTCCAGGTCACCTCCAGGCTGGTGCCGGTGATCAGCGGCTCGACCTCGGCCATCACCTCGCCGATCAGCTCGCGCAGCTCGAAGCGCTCGACCTGGATCGGCATCTTCCCCGACTCGATGCGCGCGATGTCGAGCAGGTCGTTGATGATCGCCAGCAGGTGGCGGCCGTTGGACTCGACGCGCTGCAGCCGCTCGTTCTGCCGCGGCGTGAGCTCGCCGGAGACCCCTTCGAGCATCAGGTGGGTGTAGCCGATGATGGCGTTGAGCGGCGTGCGCAGCTCGTGGGAGACGTTGGCGAGGAACTGCGACTTGGCGGCCGAGGCCTGCTCGAGCTGGAAGGCCTGGCGGCGCAGCAGCTCGTTCTGCTCGGCCAGCTCGGTGGTGGCCTCGCGCACCCTCTCGCGCAGCTCGTCGGAGTGGCGCTTGACCTGCTCGTAGAGCTGCGACTTCTCCATCGCCTCGGTGAGGTCGTGGAGGATGGTGACCACGGCGGTCTCGCCATGCTTGGAGAGGACCTGGCCCGAGATCGCCTCGACCGGCACGGTGTCGCCGGTGCGCGGGTCGACCAGGTTGAGCTCGCCGCGCCAGCGCGACGACTGGCCGGTGTAGAGGTTGGAGACGAACGAGGAGAAGACCGCGTCGTTGGCCCGCACCCGCAGCTCCGCCTCGGCCGACGCGCCGCTGGCCGCGACGGTGAAGATGCGCTCGGCGGGCGGGTTCATCAGCACGATGTTGCCGGAGGCGTCGGTGACCAGGATCGGGTCGAACACCGAGTTGAGGATCAGGTCGAGCCGGTCGCGCTCGGCGCGGGTGTTGGCCTCGGCGGTGCGCAGCCGCCGGTAGTTCTCCTCGATCTGCTCGGTGGCGCGGCGCAGGTCGGTGACGTTGCGCAGCACCGACACCACGCCGTTCTCGCCGAGCCGCACCTTGACGCGCGTGCTCAGCACCTCGAACAGCAGATCCTGGCCCTCGGTCGGGTCGACCAGCAGCAGCTCGCGGCGGGTCGATCCCCTCTCCTCGTCGGCGGTGAACATCGACGAAGAGAACAGCAGGTTGTTGAGCGCCACGGCGCGGCGGCGGCCTTCGCTGGTCTGCTCGTCGGCGGTGAGCAGGCGTTCGGCGGCGGCGTTGGCGACCAGGATGCGGCCGTCGGCGTCGGTCAGCAGGATCGGGTCGGTGACCGCGTTGATGATGCCGAACAGCCAGCTGCGCTCGCGTTTGTGGCGCCGCTCGTCGAACTGGGTGCGGCGGTACCAGAGCGATACCAGGCGCATGCCGAGCAGCTCGGCGGCCCAGCTCACGTCCTCGTCGACCGGAGCGTCGTCGCGGCTGGTGACCAGCAGCAGGCCGGGGCCCATCTCGCCGTCGCCCGAGCGGGAGAGCGGCACGGCATGGAAGGAGTCTTCGCCGAGCGGCGTGGCGAACGGCCGCGTCATCTGGCTGGAGCTCCGGAAGGCGATCGGCTCCTCGGCGGCCAGGGCGACGAGCAGGGGGTGCAGGCGCTCGCCCAGGTCGACGTTGAACGCGTCGACCGCGGCCACGGAGACGCCGAACCCCGAAAGGCCGGTCAGCCGGCCGGTCTCCTGGTCGACCACGGCGCAGACGGCGCGCTCGATCCCCGTGTGCCGGACGAGCCAGCGCATGGTGAGCACGGCGCACGGCCGCGCCTCCTGCTCGGCCATCAGCGAGTCGACCAGGGCGAGCTTTGCCTTGGACCCGCTGCCGCCGCCTCGGGGACCTGGGAATTCCGTGATCGACGCGACGCGGGCCACGGGCTACAGCTTCGCCGGCAGGCGGGAAGACCGGGGGCGCGCCGGCGCCTTCTCGCGTGGGGCGGAGGCGGCGGCCAGTTGGGCCCGCAACGAGGCGTTCTCCGCCAACAGATCGTCGTTAGACCGCCCTCCGAGCACCGTCGGGCGGGAGACCGACGGCACCTGGGAGACGGCTTCCGAGTACTTGATGTAGGTGTCGATGGAGGCCACGACGACGCGGGCCTCGACGGTAAGGAGGTCGATACCCACCAGCGAGACCCGGACCCAGGCGTCGATGACGATGCCCTTGTCCAGGACGCGGTCCAGGACGTCGATGAGGCTGGTACCGCCGGAAGCTCTTTCAACGGGCATTTCTTACTCCCTGGTTGTCGGCTTGTCGGATTTCGCCGCTCCCCCTCGCCGCCGCCGCCGCTCCGGCGCCGCCATCCCCGGGCTCAGCGCGTCCACCCGCTGCTCGAGGAGGCGGATCTGCTCCCGCAGGGTCTCGTTCTCCTGCGTCAGCCGGCGCGCCGCCACGGACAGGTTGGGGTCGTGGCGCCACCAATCGAGGCCGATCTGCTCCGCCTTGTCGATCGAACAGACCAGCAGGCGGATGCGGATTGTCAGAAGCTCTACTTCGGCCAGGGACACCCGGATGTCTCCGGCGATGACCAGGCCTTTGTCCAGCACGCGGTCGAGGACGTCGACCAGGCCGCTGGAGCGGCGATACGTCGGTTCGAGGGCAGGCGTCATGGGTCTCGTTGTAACCCCGGCAGTCAAAAGTAGGCGACGATGCTACGCCAATTCCCGGGAGCGGCGCAATCGGCGCCGCTCCGCCCCTTCTTCATCAAAGCATAGCTTATAGTTACACTTCCGCTTCGACGCCGGGAGGCGTCCTCCGCCATGACAGACGACCGGACGACTGTCGAGCAACTGGCCGCCCTGGCAGCGCACCTGTCGGGACGCCGCGAGGCCGTCCTGCAGGCCTGGCGCGAGGTGGTGAACGCCGACCCCGAGCTGACGACGGCCCCGCTCGTCTCCCTCACCCACTTCCTCGACCTCGCCACGGACGTGCTGGAGTCCTTCGAGGGCAAGCTGCGCGCCGGCTACGCCGACCCGGAGACCCGGGAGGACGAGGAGCGCTCCTGGGAGCACGGCTCCCACCGCTGGCAGCAGGGCTACTCGATTCGCGAGATGGTCCGCGAGTGGGGGCACCTCCAGGTCTGCATGGCGGATGAGCTGGAGCTCTACGCCGCGTCCCACCTGGAGCTGGAGAGCGGGGTGATGCCCTTCGCGCGCCGGCTCTGGGTCACTTCGAGCAACGAGGCCCTGACCAACAGCGTCGAGAAGTACGTCCGTCTCCAGCAGGCCGAGGCCGCCGGGGTCCTCCAGGACCTCCAGACCGCCCTGGAGCAGGTGCGGCGGCTGGACCTCCAGCGGGCGGAAGCCTGGCACGAAGCCGCGCACGACCTGCGCGGCAACGTCGACCTGGTCGTGTCGTCGACCTTCATCCTGTCCGAGGAGGGCATCCCGGAGTCGCTGCGCGCCAAGGCCGTCGGCACGCTGCAAAGCGGCGTCACGTCGCTGCGCCACCTCCTGGAGGACCTGATCAGCCTGGCGCGGCTGGAGGCGGGACGGGAGCGGCGCAACCTGGAGACGCTCGACGCCGCGGCCCAACTGCGCGGGATGGTCCTCGCCCTGGAGCCCCTGGCCCGTGAGAGGAACCTGTGCCTGGAGGCGGAAGGGCCCGAGGCCCTGATCGTCGAAGGCGACCGGCCCAAAGTGCAGCGGATCGTCCAGAACCTGATCCTCAACGCGCTGCGCTACACCCGCCAGGGCCGGGTGACGGTGACCTGGGGCGAGACCCGGGACAAGGACGTGGACCGCTGGCTGGTCCGCATCCAGGACACCGGCCCCGGCCTGCAGGCCCTCTTCGGCGTCCCGATCGGCGCCGCGCTGGCCGAGGCGACCCAGGGCGCGAAAAAGGCGGAGGAGAAACAGGGCGAGCTCGGGGTCGAGCCGGCGCCGGACACCGGTCCGGTGCCCAACCCGTCGTTCCAGCCGCCCGGCGAAGGCATCGGGCTGTCCATCGTCAAACGCCTCTGCGAGCTGCTGGAGGCGACCCTGGAGGCGGCCTCCCAGCCCGGGGAGGGGACGGTATTCCAGGTGGTCTTCCCGCGCCGGTACGAGGCATCCAAACCGCTGCCGGACCAGGAGATGACATGAGACGAACGCTCCCCGCCCTGCTCTTCCTCTGCCTGCTGCCGCTCGCCGCCTCGCTGCCGGCCCAGGACAGCGCCGAGGCCGACCTCGCCGCCGCCCGGAAGCTGTTCGAGGCCAACATCCAGGCGATCCGCGACAAGGACCGCGAGGCCTACCTCGCCTGCTACCTCGAGTCCGAGCGGCTGGTGCGCACCGGCCCCACCGGCTTCGACCTCGGCTACGCCGGGCTCGCCGCCACCGCCGGCGAGGGGTGGCCCGACCACATCACGGCCGAGGATCTGCGCCTGACGCCGATCCGGCCCGGCCTGGTCTACGGCACCTACCGCTACCGCGTCCGCTACGGCGCCGACGAGGTCCCCGGGATCTCCGAGCGGCTGTTCACCGCCACCCCGGACGGCTGGAAGATCGCCGTCAGCACCGCCTTCGCCGCGCTCCCCGGCGTGCCGCCGCCGCCCCGCGCCCTGGTCGGCGCCACCCTGGTGGACGGCACCGGCGCCGCGCCGGTCCGCGACGCCGTGGTCCTGCTGCGCGACGGCCGGATCGAGTGCGCCGGCCCCCGCGCCGCCTGCCCGCTGCCGGCCGGCGTCGACACGGTCGACCTCGCGGGGCACTGGATCACCCCCGGGCTGATCGACGCCCACGTCCACTTCTCCCAGACCGGCTGGGCGGACGGCCGTCCCGACGCCCTGGACGTGCGCGACCGCCATCCCTATGAGAAGGTCGTGGCCGATCTCCGTGCGAACCCGGAGCGCTTCGGCCGCTCGCTACTCTGCTCCGGAGTGACCGCCGCCTTCGACGTGGGCGGCTACCCCAGGACCATCTCCCATGCCGAGCGCTTCGAGACGGCGATCGATGTGCCGAGGGTGGCCGCGGCCGGACCGCTGCTCTCGACCGTGGACCATTGGCTGAACCTCCCCGGGGAGCGCCAGTTCGTCCACCTCACCGATCCGGACTCGGCGCGGGCGGGAGTCCGGTATTTGAAGGCTCAGGGATCGGACGCGGTCAAGGTCTGGTTCATCCGCACCCAGGAGGGAAACCTGGAGGAGATGTCCGCCGCGGTCCGCGCTGGCGGCGAGGAGGCGCGCAAGCTCGGGT
>JBKKAU010000730.1:0-17025 GCA_046714475.1 Thermoanaerobaculia bacterium | reverse complement strand
GAGACGGCCCAGGCTCTGCAGCAGGAACCGCTGGTCCGGCTGCCGGTCGAGCTCGTGGCGCAGCGAGGAGAGGACGGCGCGGTCCGCGCCGTCCGCGGGGATCTGCTGGAGAGCCAGACTGCCCAGGGTCTGGCCCGGCCCCATCTCGAGCAGGATCCGTCCCGGCTCGCGCCACAGCTCGGCGACGCCGTCGGCGAAACGGACAGGCGAGACGAGGTGGCTCACCCAGTAGTCCGGATCGGTCGCCTGGCCGGGAGAGATCCAGGTCCCAGTGACGTTCGAGAGATAGGGGATGCGCGGGGAAGCCAGGGGGATGGCGCGCAGCAGCTCCCGCAGCTCCGCCGCGATCGGCTGCATCATCCAGGAGTGGAAGGCCTGGTACGCCTGCAACCGGCGGCAGGGGAGCCCCTCTTCGGCGAGACGCCGCTCCAGCGCGGCGACCGGCTCGGGCGGGCCGGACACCACCGACACCGCCGGGGCGTTGACCGCGGCGAGGGAAAGCTCCGGGGTGAGCCGCGCCCGCGTCTCCTGCTCGGACAGCGGCACGGCCAGCAGGGCTCCCGGCTCCATCTCACCGATGAGGCGGGCGCGCCAGGCGACCAGCGCCAGGCCGTCGGGGAGCTCCATCACGCCGGCCAGACAGGCCGCCGTGTACTCCCCCAGGCTGTAACCGAGGAGGGCCGCCGGCCGCACCCCCCAGCTCATCCACAGCCGGGCCAGGGCATAGCCCACGGCGAACATCGCCGGCTGCGCGACGCGGGTCTCCCGCAGCGGCGCCCGCGCGGCCGACTCCCGGCGATCACCACGCCCGAACAGGGCACGCAGATCGGGCGCCGCTTCCTCTTCCTCAGCGAACAGCACCTCGCGCAGGTCGAGCCCGAGATGCGGCAGGAGCAGCTCGGCGCAGCGGTCGATCTCCTGCCGGAAGACCGGCTCCTCCTGGTAGAGGCCCCGGGCCATGCCCGGGTACTGGTCGCCGACCCCGGGCAGCAGGAAGGCCACGCTGCGGAGATCCGCCTCCCGCGGAGCGGTCCAGACCTTTTGCGGATCGCGCGCCAGCAACGCCGCCACGGCCTCCTCGCGCGTCGACGTCAGGATCGCGCGGCGGTACGCGAACGGCCGCCGGCCCACCCGCAGGGTGTAGGCGGCGTCGGCCAGGCTCAGCTCCGGGTCGCTCTCCAGGCGGTCGGCGAGACCGTCCGTCATCCGTTCCAGGGCGTTGGGCGTGCGCGCCGCGAGCAGCAGCACCTGCCAGGGACGCGACGGACCGGACGGCGCGGCGGGAGGCGCCTCTTCGAGCACTGCGTGCACGTTGGTGCCGCCGAGACCGAACGCGCTCACTCCTGCGCGGCGGGGCTCTCCGTTGACCGGCCAGTCGGTCAGACGGTCGGCCACCCGGAACGGGCTCGCGGCGAAGTCGATGACCGGGTTCGGCGTCCGGAAGTGCAGGCTGGGCGGGATCTGGCGGTGCTCCAGGGCGAGCGCCGCCTTGATCAGACCGGTGACGCCGGCTGCCGCGTCGAGGTGGCCGACATTGGTCTTGACCGAGCCGAGGAGGCAGAAACCGGTACGGTCGGTCCCGCGGCGGAACGCCTGGGTCAGAGCGGCGACCTCGATGGGGTCGCCCAGGGGTGTGGCGGTGCCGTGCGCCTCGACGTAGCCGATGCTCTCCGGCGAGACCCCGGCAGCGGCGAGCGCCGCGGAGATCACCTCCGCCTGTCCGGAGATGCTCGGCGCGGTGTAGCCCACCTTGCCGGAGCCGCCGTCGTTGTTGACCGCCGAGCCGAGCAGGACGGCGTGGATGGTGTCGCCGTCCGCCAGCGCGTCTTCGAGCCGCCTGAGCACGACGACGCCGACGCCGCTCCCGCCCACCGCGCCACGCCCCTCGGCGTCGAAGGCGCGGCAGAAGCCGTCGGGAGAGGCGATACCCCCCTCTTCATAGAGGTAGCCGGCGCGCCCCGGCAGGCCGATGGACACCCCGCCGGCCAGCGCCATGTCGCAGGAGCCGAGGAGGAGGTTCTGGCAGGCCAGGTGGACCCCCACCAGCGAGCTGGAGCAGGCCGTCTGCACCGTCATGCTGGGACCCGTGAGGTTCAGCTTGTAGGAGACGCGGGTGGCCAGGAAGTCCTTGTCATTGCCCAGCAGCAGCTGGAGACCGACCGCCGCGGGGTCGGCGGAGAGGATCTGGTGCAGATAGCGGCTGTACCCCAGGCTGGAGAACACGCCGACCGGCCCCGGCACGCGCTGGGAGTCGTAGCCGGCGTCCTCCAGCGCCTCCCAGGCGCATTCGAGGAACAGGCGCTGCTGGGGATCGAGCAGCTCGGCCTCGCGCGGGCTGTAGCCGAAGAAGCCGGCGTCGAACAGCTCCACCCCCTCGAGCACCCCGGCGGCCGGCACATACCGGGAGTCGCGCCGCAGCTCGGGAGGGATGCCGGAGGCGGCGAGCTCTTCGTCGGTAAATCGGGCGATCGAGGCGATGCCGGCGCGCAGGTTCTCCCACAGGGGCTTGACGCCGGGTGCGCCGGGGAAGCGGCCGGCGAGACCGATGATGGCCACCGCTCCGGCACCGCCACTGCCCGGCGTCCGCGGCGCGGCGGCGCGGAGCGGCGCGGGCTCCACTACTTCCGGAGCGGGCTCCAGCCCCGGCTTCAAGCCGGGCTCCAGATGCCGCGCCAGGGAGCGGACCGTGGCATGGATCAGGAGATCCAGCAGCTTGACCTCCCGTCCCAGACGGTCGCGCAGCAGCGCCTTCACCTGGGGGAGCAACAGCGAGTGGCCGCCCAGGTCGAAGAAGTTCTCCTCGACACCGACCCGCGGCACGTCCAGAACCTCGCACCAGATGCCGGCCAGGGCCTCTTCGAGCGCGCTGCGGCCCTCCTCGGGCTGCAGGCCGGAGGAGACCGGAGCAGGTGCCGCCCCGGCGGACAACGCCTTCCGGTCCACAATGCCGTTGGGCGTCAACGGGAGCGCCGCGAGCGGCACGAACGCCGAGGGCACCATGGCGGCGGGCAGCCGCTCGCGCAGAGACCGGCGCAGCTCGTCGACGGCCACGTCTCCCACCACGTAAGCGATCAGCCGGTCCTGCCGCGCCACGACCACCGTCTCGCGGACCCCGGGCATCCCCAACAGCGCCGCCTCGACCTCGCCGAGCTCGACGCGGAAGCCGCGGATCTTCACCTGGTGGTCGGTGCGGCCCAGGAACTCGATCTCGCCACCGGGGAGGAAGCGCGCCAGGTCGCCGGTGCGGTAGAGGCGCTCGCCCGGCAGCGCGCCCGCCGGATGGGGCACGAACCGCTCCGCCGTCAGGTCGGGCCGGTTCAGATACCCCCGGGCCAGCCCCACACCGCCGATATAGAGCTCGCCCGGCACTCTCAGGGGTACCGGCTGAAGCCCGCGGTCGAGCAACCAGATCCCGAGGTTGGAGATCGGCCGGCCGATCGGCACGCTCGGCGTCTCGCCCACTCCGGCGGCACGGCAAGCATGGTACGTCGCGTCGACCGCCGCCTCGGTCGGTCCGTAAAGGTTGTGCAGCTCGGCGCCGAGGCTGGCGAGGCAGCGGCGCGCGAGCTCGAAGGGGAGGGCCTCGCCGCTCGCCATGACCTGCCGCAGCGAGGCGCAGCGGCCGAGGGCGGGCTCCTCCAGGAAGACCTGGAGCATCGAGGGGACGAAGTGCAGCGTCGTCACCTCCCGATCCTCGATGAGGTCGACCAGGTAGGCGCTGTCGCGGTGTCCGTCGGGACGCGCGAGCACCAGCCGCGCCCCGGTCATCAGCGGCCAGAACAGCTCCCAGACCGAGACGTCGAAGCTCACCGGCGTCTTCTGCAGGACGACGTCACGCGCCCCCAGGCCATAGGCCGCCTGCATCCAGAGCAGGCGGTTCGAGATCCCGCGGTGCGTGTTCACCACCCCCTTGGGCCGGCCCGTCGAGCCCGAGGTGTAGATCACGTAGGCCGCACTGTCCGGCCCCGTCTTGGTCTTCAAGGCCTCGTCGCTCTCGCCCTCCAGCTCCTCGGCCAACCGGTCGAGATCGATCCGCCGCGCTCCGGCCCCGGCGCTCCAGTCGTCGAAAAGGGAGGCGAAGCGGCCCTGGAGGAGCAGCACCGGCCAGCCGGAGGCCGCCAGGCCGTCTTCCACCATGAAGGCCAGCCGCTCCGGCGGGTACGACGGGTCGAGCGGCAGGTAGGCCCCACCGGCCTTGAGGATGCCGAGCAGCCCGATCATCAGCTCGACCGAGCGGTCAGCGCAGATCCCCACCACCGTTTCGGCCCCCACCCCGAGCCGGCGCAGGTGGCGGCCGAGGCGGTTGGCCCGGACATCCAGCTCGCCGTAGGAGAGCGCCGAGCCATCGAAAACCACCGCCACGGCATCCGGCGAGAGCGCCGCCTGCCTCCCGATCCGGTCGTGGAGGCAGAGGTCGGCGCCGAAGACGGCCGCCGTGTCGTTGTACTCGGCGAGCAACTGGTGCCGTTCGGCCTCGGTCTGCAGCGGCAGCAGCGACACCGGCAGGGCCGGGGCGGCCACGGCGCCGGCGAGCAGACGGTGGAGGTGCGCCGCCATGCGGGAGACCGTCGAGCGGTCGAACAGGTCGGAGTCGTACTCGATCGACCCGGCGAGGGCTCCCTCGTCCTCGCCGATCGCCAGCAGCAGGTCGAACTTCGCCGTGCCGTCCTTGACCTCCAGGGCCTCCAGGCGCAGACCCTCGAGCTCCAGCGCTCCGGCCGGCGTGTTCTGCAGCACGAGCATCACCTGGAACAGCGGCGTCCGGCTGAGGTCGCGGACCGGCTTGAGCTCGTCGATCAGGCGCTCGAACGGCAGGTCCTGGTGGGCGTACGCTCCCAGCGCCGTTTCGCGGACCCGCCGCACCAGGTCGAGGAACGCAGGCTCTCCGGAGAGGTCGGCGCGCATCACCAGCGTGTTGACGAAGAAGCCGATCAGCCCCTCGGTCTCGGCGCGGTTCCGGCCCGCGATGGGGGTTCCCACTGCGAAATCCCCCTGTCCCGTGTAGCGATGGAGCAGGGCCGCGAACCCGGCCAGCAGCACCATGAACAGCGACGCGTCGTGGTTCCGGGCGATCGCCTGGAGGTCCCGCAGGAGATCCGCGGGCAGGGTGACCGGCTCGAAGCCGCCGCGCTCCCGGCGTGCGGCCGGCCGCGGCCGGTCCGTCGGCAGGTCGAGGACCGGCGGCATCCCCGCGAGTTGCTCCCGCCAGTAGGCGAGCTGGCCCTCCAGCACCTCGCCCGACAGCCATTGCCGCTGCCAGACCGCGTAGTCGGCGTACTGGATCGGGAGCTCCGGCAGGACCGGCGGCCGGCCGGCGCGATGCGCTTCATAGAGCGCCCCGAGCTCGCGGATCAGCACCCCCGTGGACCAGCCGTCGCTGGCGATGTGATGCAGGGTGAAGAGAAGGATGTGCTCGTCACCGCCGAGCTCGATCAGCAGCGCGCGCCACGGGGACCCCGTCTCCAGGTCGAAAGGGCGGCGCATCTCCGCCTGGAACAGCGCAAAGGCCTCGGCCCGCCGACGCCCGGGGGCGATGCAGCTCAGGTCGGCCAGCGGCAGCTCGACGCACGCCTCCGGGGCGATCACCTGGACGGGCCGCCCCGCGATGGAGTGGAACGTGGTGCGCAGCGATTCGTGGCGGCGCACGATGCCCTCGAGGCTCACGGCGAGAGCCCGGCGGTCGAGACGGCCCTCCATCCGCAGCGCCGCGGGCATGTTGTAGGCGGAGCTCGCCGGATCGAGCTGGTGCAGGATCCAGAGCCTCTGCTGGGCAAAGGAGAGCGGGATCTCTCCGGTCTCCTGGCGCCGGGGGATCGGCTCGCGCTCTTCGACGAGCTCGACGTCGTCTTCCGCCAGGAGCCGCTCGAAGAGCTCGCGCTGCTCCGGCGAGAGTTTGTCGATGCTCCACCCCGGAATCTCTTCAATCATGTGCTTTCGCTCCCGATCGTTGCTCTCGCGGCAGTTGTTTCGAATTGGGCGTGAGATAGCTCGAGAAGTCGGTGGCGATGACCCGCGTGCCCCGGACCCGGTCCGCCACCGAGGCGTCCAAGTCGCGGACCACCGCCGTCCGCTGCAGCCAGCGGTCCCGGCCGTCGAAGGTGGCCCTGAAGACCGACCGCGCGTGGACGCAACGCCGGTTGTCGAGGACCAGCAGGCTGCCCGGCTCGATCACCACCTCGCGCTTGACCTGATTGACCAGCTCGTGCACGGCCTCCAGGGCACGGCATGCCTCCGGGGTCTGGCCGACCATCAGGTCGAGGTCGTAGCGCAGGAACGGGTCCTCCCGGTCGCCGTAGAGCACCGGCATCAACGGCCCCGTCCCCCGCTCTCCCGCGGTGTTGCCGAAGGAGTAGTCGATGCCGGTGCGGAAGACGCTGGAAAACAGCGTCTCCTGGTCCACCTGGCTCAGCAGGTGGAAGAAGCGGCGGATGCTGGCGAACATCGTCCGCGCCTCCTTGTACGGGTCCTGGCGCAGCCCGTAGAGCAGGACGTAGTCCGGCATGTAGGGGTGGAACGCGACCTCGGTGTGGAAGGCGAGCAGGACCGACGAGCTCTCCGACGACTGCTTGCCCGCGTTCTCCGGCGTCGGGAACAGGTCCTGGAGGATACTGCCCCGCTTCTCCTGCAGGTAGCCGATCGGCTCGCCGAACGCCGCCGCCACCGCGCACAGCCAGAGCTCGCTCGCAAACGTCGCCTTGCGGGGCGTCTCGTCCGACCGGATCGGCGTCGGCGGCACCACCGGGTCCTGCGGCAGGCCGCGCAGCATCAAGGCGCTGTCGAGGTTGCCCGCGCGGTCGAACTCGACCAGGATCCGGCGCAGCCGCTCGGGCATCTGGTGGAAGACCATCTTCGACTCCAGGACGAAGCGCTCGAAGTCGGTGTAGGGGTCGACCGTCATCCCTTCGAGCAGCCGCCGCATCGGCTCGCGCTCGGCGTCGCTCAGGTCGGCCACCGAGTCCGCGGCCGGTCCCAGGATCTCCTGGACCGGCTCCGGAGCGGGAGCCGGCGCCGGAGCCTGGAACCGGCTCGCGCGGAGCTGCTCCTCCAGCTCGGCTCCCGCCAGCCGGCTCGCCTTGAGGAAAGCGCGGGCGATCTTCTCGGACCGGCCCGGCTTGGCTTCCAGGGCGATGACGGCGCGTGCCAGCTCGGCGACCGTGGGGCCCTCGAAGAAAGTGCGCAGCGGCAGGTCGACGGCGAAGTTGCGGCGGAGCCAGTTGGCCACCTGCGTGGCCAGCAGCGAGTGGCCGCCGAGCTCGAAGAAGTTGTCGTGCGCCCCCACCCGCGGCGCTTTGAGGATCTTCGCCAGGATGTGGGCGACCGTCTCCTCAACCGGCCCCGCAGGTGCCACGAAAGCCTCCTCGCCGCCGTCCTTCCCCGGGTCGGGGAACGCCTCGTGGTCGAGCTTGCCGTTGGCGTTCAGCGGCAGCTTCGGCATCGGCACGAACACCGCCGGCACCATGTGCTCCGGCAGCTTCGCCTTGAGGAACGGCTTCAGATCCTCCGGCACCGTGTCCCCGGCGGTCGGCACCACATAGGCGATCAGCCGCGGCGCGCCACCCGGGCCCGGACGGCAGAGCACGGCGGCGTTGCGCACCCCCAGGTGCTGCTTGACCGCGGTCTCCACCTCCCCCAGCTCGATCCGGAAGCCGCGGATGCGCACCTGCGTGTCGATGCGACCGAACCACTCGACGCGGCCGTCCGGCAGCTGGCGTGCCAAGTCGCCAGTGCGGTACAGGCGCGCCCCGGCCTCGCCCCGGGCCGCCGCGAACGGGTCGGGCACGAACTTCGCCGCCGTCTGCGCCGGCGCGCCCAGGTAGCCGCGCGCCAGGCAGGCGCCGCCGGCGTAGAGCTCGCCCAGCACCCCGACCGGCAGCGGCTGCATCCGCTCGTCCAACAGGTAGATCTGCGAGTTGGCCACCGGCCGGCCCACCGCCACGATGTCGGGCCACTCGGCGGGCCGTTGCGGCAGCCGGAAGCTGCTGACCACGTGGATCTCGGAGGTGCCGTACTGGTTGGTCAGCGAGCACCCTTCGAGGTTGGCGAACAGGCTGCGGATCGAGCGTCCGACCTGCAGCTGCTCGCCCGAGGTCACCACCTCGCGCAGCCGGCGCGGCACCCGGTTCTCCTGGCCGCAGACGTCGGCCAGCTGCTTGAGCGCCGCGAAGGGGAGGTGGAGCCGCTCCACTTCGTGCTCCTCCAGATGCTTCCAGAGCGCCTCCATGTCGCGCCGGTACTCCTCCGGCACCATCACCAGCGTGCTGCCCGAGCAGAGCACCGCGAAGATCTCCAGGAAGCTGACGCAGAACCCGAAGGTCGCGAACTGCACCGTGCGCGCGCGCTGCGAGAGCTGCGAATGCTCGAACTGCCAGGCCAGCAGGTTGACGAAGGCGCGGTGCGGGAAGCTCACCCCCTTGGGCAGACCGGTCGAGCCCGAGGTGTAGATGAGGTACATCGTCAGGTCCGGATCGGTCCAGACCTCCGGGTTGGCGTCGCTCTCGGCGGCGATCACCGGCCAGTCGGTGTCGATGCGCAGGCGCGGGATGCCGGTGTCCGGCAGCAGCGGCAACAGCTTCTCCTCCACCAGCAGCAGCGCCAGGCCGGCGTCCTGGATCACATAGCGCAGCCGCTCTTCCGGATAGGTCGGGTCGAGCGCCAGGGTGGCGCCGCCGGTCTTGAGCACGCCGAGCAGGCCGACCACCATGGACCAGGTGCGGTCGACGCAGATCCCCACCAGCACGTCGGGGCCGATCCCCAGCCGGCGCAGGTGGTGCGCCAGCCGGTTGGCCATGGCGTTGAGCTCGCGGTAGCTCAACCGCACGTCGCCGGCGACCAGGGCGAGCGCCTCCGGCGTCGCCTCGACCTGCTCCTCCACCCACTGGTGGATGCAGCCGCCGCGCGAGAAGACCGTCCTGGAGTCGTTCCACTCCTCCACGATCTGGTGCCGCTCGGCCTCGGTCGGGCCGGTCAACGCCCAGACCGGGAGGTCGGGGGCGGCCACCGCCCGCGCCAGCAGCGCCTCGTAGTGGCCGAGCAGGCGCCGCATCGTCGTGGCGTCGAACAGCGTGGTGTTGTACTCGAGCTGGCCGACCAGTCTTCCGTCCTGCTCCCAGAAGACGGGGGCCATGTCGAACTTCACCGTGCCCAGGTCGACACCCCGCGAGGTCACCACCAGTCCGGGCAGGTCGAGCGCCGGCAGCGGCGCGTTCTGCAGCACCAGCATCATCTGGAAGAGCGGGTTACGGCTCTGGTCGCGCTGCGGCTGGAGCTCCTCGACGATCTTCTCGAAGGGGAGGTCCTCGTGGACGTAGGCGGACAGGGAGGTCTCCTGCACCCGGCCCAGCAGCTCGCGCATCGACGGGTTGCCCGCGAGGCTCGTGCGCATCACCAGCGTGTTGACGAAGAAGCCGACGACGTCCTCGGTCTCCCTGCGGTTGCGGTTGGCCACCGCCGCGCCGATAGCGACGTCGCTGCGCCCCGTATAGGAGGCGACGAGCACGTCGAAGGCGGCCAGCAGCACCATGTAGAGCGTCGCGCCGGCGCCGCGGGCCAGCTCCCGCACCGACTCGGTCAATGCCGGCGACAGCTCCATCCGCAGACCGGTACCACGGAACGTCTCCACCGCCGGCCGCGGCCGGTCGGTGGTCAGCTCGGTCGGTGACAGGCCGCCGAGCTGGTTCCGCCAGTAGCCCATCTGCTTCTCGAAGACGTCGCCGGTGAGCCAGCGCCGCTGCCAGTCGGCGAAGTCGGCGTACTGGAGAGGCGGCTCGGGCAGCGACGGCGACCGGCCCGAGGCGAAGTCGCGGTAGAGGGCCGACAGTTCGCGCACGACCACGCTCATCGACCAGCCGTCGGTGACGATGTGGTGCATGGAGAGCAGCAGCACGTGCTCGCGCTCCGCGCCGCGCAGCAGGAAGATGCGCATCAGCGGCCCGCGCGCCAGGTCGAACGGCCGCCGCGCCTCGTCCAGCATCCGCCGCTCGAGCTCGCGGGCGCGCACCGCAGGCGGCAGACCGGAGACGTCGATCACCGGCAGCGGCATGCGTGCCTCGCCGGCCGGAGCGATCTTCTGGACCGCTCCGGCCGCGGTCTCCGGGAAGGTGGTGCGCAGCGACTCGTGCCGGCGCACGACCTCGGCGAAGCTGCGCTCGAGCGCGGCGACGTCGAGCACGCCGCGCAGGTCGCCCGCCAGAGGCATGTTGTAGAAGGAGGTCCCGGGCTCGAGCTGGTCGAGGAACCAGAGGCGCTCCTGGGCGAACGACAGAGGCATGGCCTCCTGGCGCGGGATCGGGACGAGCGGCGTGCCGAGCCCGCCCGCGCCGTCGCGGAGCAGCGCCTCGACCCGGGCGGCGAGGTCCGACAGCCGCGGCGCCTCGAAGAGATCGCGCAACGGCATCTCGACGTCGAAGGCGCCGCGCAGGCGCGACATCACCCGCGTCGCCAGCAGCGAGTGGCCGCCCAGGTGGAAGAAGTCGTCGTGGGCCCCGACCCTGTCGGCGCCGAGGAGCTCGGACCAGACCCCGGCGAGGACCTCTTCGATCGGCGTCCGCGGCGCCACGTAGCTCTCGTCGCTCCACTCCGGAGCCGGCAGGGCCTTGCGGTCCACCTTGCCGTTCGGAGTGAGGGGCAGCTCCGCGAGCGTCACGAACGCGGCGGGCACCATGTAGTCGGGCAGCCTCTGCCGCAGCCCCTGGCGCAACGCCTCCACTGGGGTTTCGGCGACCACGTAGGCGACCAGCCGCCGGTCGCCGGGCGTATCCTCCCGCGTCACCACGACCGCGTCGCGGACTCCGGCCTGCGCGGCCAGCGCCGCCTCGATCTCCCCCAGCTCGATGCGGACGCCTCGCACCTTGACCTGGTGGTCGATGCGGCCGATGAACTCCAGGCTGCCGTCGTGCCGGCGCCGGCAGAGGTCTCCCGTCCGGTAGAGCCTTCCGCCCGGGACCTCCGCGAACGGATCGGGGACGAACCGCTCCGCCGTCCGGCCCGGGTCTCCCAGGTAGCCGCGGGCGAGCGAAGTCCCTCCCAGCCAGAGCTCGCCCGGCACGCCCGGAGCCACTGGACCCAGGGCCCGGTCCATCAGATAGACCCGCACTCCGTCGATGGGGCGGCCGAGCGAAGGGGCCGGCCCGGTCTCCTCCTGGCGGCGCGGCGCCACGGCGCCGGCGCTGGTCACAACCGACGACTCGGTCGGGCCGTAGTGGTTGACCAGCGTGAAACCGTGCTCCGGGGTCGGATGGAAGCGCAGGCGATCGCCTCCGACGAGCAGGTGGCGCAGGCTCGGGACCTCCATCCCCTCGGTCAGGAGGGACTCGGCCAGCGGGGTGGGCAGGAACGAGACCGTGATCCCACGGTCGGCCATCCAGGCTCCCAGCCGCCGCGGGTCCAGCCGCGTGTCATCCTCGGGCAGGTGGAGCTCCGCGCCGGAGGCCAGGCAGGACCAGATGTCCCAGACCGAAGCGTCGAAGCCGAGGCTCGACACCTGGGTGCGATGGTCCCCCGGACCCGTGCCGTAAACCCTTAGATCCCAACGCACCAGGTTCATCAGCCCGCGGTGTGCGACCTGCACCCCCTTCGGCCGCCCGGTCGAGCCGGAGGTATAGAGCACGTACGCCAGGTTGTCCGGCTCCACGGCCACGGCCGGGATCGCGGGATGGCGCTCGATCTCCTCCCGGTCGCGGTCCAGGCAGACGATCCGGGCGCCCGTGGCCGGAAACCGGTCGAGCAACGCCTCCTGGGTCAGCACCACCGGAGCCGCGTTCTCCTCCAGCATCACGGCCAGCCGCTCCGCCGGATAGGACGGATCGAGCGGCACGTAGGCCGCCCCGGCCTGGAGGACGCCCAGCTGGCCGACCAGCAGCTCATGGGAGCGCCTGGCCAGCACCGGCACGACCGTCTCCGGGCCGGCCCCCAGGGCCCTCAGGAAGCCGGCCAGCCTCCCGGCCCGTTCGACCAGCTCGCCATAGGTCAGCACCCGGCCCGCGGCATCCACCACCGCCGGGTCCGCCGGCCGCTCCCGCGCCCGGCGCTCCACCAGGAAGGAGACGGGCCCTTCCCAGCCCTCCTCGACGCACGTGTCGTTCCACTCGGCGAGTTCCCGGCGCAGCTCGACCGGCGAGAGCAGCGGCAGCTCCAGGGCCCGCGTCTCCGGTGCCGCGACCGCCGCGGCGAGCAGCCTCTCGTAATGCAGGACCAGGCGGTCGACGGTCACGGCGTCGAACAGGCCGGTGGCGTACTCGACCGTGCCGAGGAGCCCGCCGTCCGGCTCCTCGACGAGGGTGAGCGTGAGGTCGAACTTCGCCTGCGTGCCGGCCGCGGGCACCTGCCGCAGACGCAGGTCCCGGATCTCCGGGCTTTCGAAAGGTGTGTTCTGCAGGACGAGCATCACCTGGACGAGAGGCGCGTGGGCGAGGCTCCTCTCCACGGACATCTCCTGGACCAGCCTCTCGAACGGCACGTCCTGGTGGGTATGGGCGGCCAGGGCGGTCTTGCGGGTCCGGGCGAGCAGCTCCCGGAACGAAGGCCCGCCACTCAGATCGCCGCGCAACACCAGGGAGTTCACGAAGAACCCGATCAGCCCTTCGACTTCCACCCGGTTGCGTCCGGCGATGGGACTGCCCACCGCGAGGTCGTCCTGACCGCTGTAACGCGCCAGCAGGGCCTGGAACCCGGCGAGCAGGACCATGAACAGGGTCGCCCCCTCGGCCCGGCCCAGGGCCTCCATCCGCCGGGTGAGCTCGGCCGACAGCCGTAGGTGCCGCGTGGCGCCGCGGAAGCTCTGCACCGTGGGCCGCGGGCGGTCGGTGGGGAGCTCCAGGAGCGGCGGCAGACCCGCGAGATGCTGGCGCCAGTAGGAGATCTCGCTCTCCAGGAGAGCGCCGTGCAGCCAGGAGCGTTGCCAGGCCGCGAAATCGACGTACTGCACCGGCAGCTCCGGCAAAGGCGACGGCCTGCCCTCGGCAAAGGCCGCATAGAGGGTCGTGATCTCGCGGGCCAGGATTCCCATCGACCAGCCGTCGCTGACGATGTGATGGAGGGTCAGCGCGACGAGGTGATCCGTCTCGCCCAGCCGCAGCAGCACGCCGCGCAGCAACGGACCGCCGGCGAGATCGAACGGACGGGCGGCCTCTTCATCGGCCAGAGCGAAGGCCAGCTCTTCACGCCGGCTCTCCGGCAGCCCCGACAGGTCGACCACGCTCAGCCCGAAGGGTGCCGCCGGTTGGATCACCTGCACCGGAGAGCCCTCCGGAGCGGCGAAGACCGTGCGCAACGTCTCATGACGGCGCACGACCTCCCCGAGGCAGAGCGCCAGCACCCGGGGGTCCAACGGACCTTCGGCGCGCAGCGCCATTGGGATGTTGTAGAGCGATCCGCTCTGTCCGAGCTGGTCGAGGAACCAGAGCCGCTCCTGGGAGAAGGAGAGCGGGAGGTCGCGGTCGCGGGGGACGGGGACGAGGGGCGCCGCCACCACCGCGGCGCCCTGCCGAAAGCCCGCTTCGATAAGCTCCGCCTGGTGCGCCAGGGTCTGCGCCGTGAAGAAGCTCTGCAGCGGCAGGTCGAGACCGAAGACCGACTGGACGCGCGAGCGCAGCTGCGTCGCCTTGAGCGAATGACCGCCCAGCTCGAAGAAGCTGTCCCCCAGCCGAACATCCTCGATCCCCAAGAGCTCGCGCCAGAGGCTGGCGAGCATCTCCTCCACCGGAGTCCCAGGACGCGCCCCCGACGCTGCCTCCATCGCCCCCTGGGGCGCCCGGGGCGCCGGCAGCGCCTTGCGGTCCACCTTGCCGTTGGGCGACAGCGGCAGCGCCTCCAGCAGCATCAGCGAGGAGGGCACCATGTACTCCGGCAACTTCGCCGCCAAAGCCTGCCGCAGCTCGGCGGCCAGCGACGCGCCCTCTGGAGCGTCTAGAGCGGTGTCCGGCACGGCATAGGCCACCAGCCGCGGATCGCCCGCGCGGTCCTCGCGCACCACCGCCACCGCCTCCGACACCGCCGGATGCTCGCGCAGCACCGCCTCGATCTCCCCCAGCTCGATGCGGAACCCGCGCAGCTTGTACTGGTGGTCCAGCCGCCCCAGGTACTCGACCGCGCCGTCCGGCAGGTGGCGCGCCAGGTCACCGGTCGCGTAGAGGCGGGCTCCCGGCTCCTCCGACAGCGGCGACGGGATGAACCGCTCCGCCGTCAGGCCAGGCCTCCCCCAGTAACCGCGCGCCAGGCCCACCCCGCCGATGTGGAGATGGCCGGGCACACCCACCGGCACCGGCCGCAGCTCGCGGTCGAGCAGGTGGATCGACAGGTTGCCGATCGGCCGGCCGATCGGCACCGTCCGACCCGCGCTCCCCGGCTCACACGCCCACGAGGTCACGTCCACCGCCGCTTCGGTCGGACCGTACAGGTTGTGCAGCTCCGCCCCGAGACGGGCAAAGAAGCGATCCCGGTGCGACGGCGTCAGCGCCTCGCCGCTCGCCACCACCCGGCGCAACGACGGCAAGGTACCGAGACCCGGCTCCTCCAGGAAGACCTGCAGCATCGACGGCACGAAGTGCAGGGTCGTGATCCCCTCCTCGGCGATGGTGCGGGCCAGGTAGGCGGCGTCCTGATGGCCGCCGGGGCGGGCCATGACCAGACGCGCCCCCACCAGCAGCGGCCAGAAGAGCTCCCACACCGACACGTCGAAGCTCACCGGCGTCTTCTGCAGCACGCTGTCGCCTGAACCCAGCCCGTAGGCCCGCTGCATCCAGAGCAGACGGTTGACGATCGCCCGGTGGGTGTTCATCGCACCTTTGGGACGGCCCGTCGAGCCCGAGGTGTAGATCACGTACGCCAGGTTGTCCGGAGACGTGCCGCGGGCCCTGGGGACCACGGCATCCCCCGCGTCCCGGTCCAGCAGCAGCACCGGCGTCCGGCTCGCCGGCAACGAGCCCGCCAGGCGCTCCTGGGTCAGCAGCACCGCCGGCAGCGAGTCCTCGATCATGAAGGCCAGCCGCTCCTGCGGGTACGAGGGATCCAGGGGCACGTAGGCCCCACCCGCCTGCAGCACCGCCAGAAGCCCCACCACCAGCTCCGGCGAACGCTCGGCCGCGATGCCCACCCGCACCTCCGGGCCGACCCCCATCCGGATGAGATGGCGCGCCAGACGGCCGGCCCGGGCTTGGAGCTCGCGATAGGTCACGCTCTCCTCCGCCGAAGCCACCGCCACCGCGTCGGGAGTGCGCCGGGCCTGCGCCGCGATCAGCTCGTGCAGACAGACCGACTCCGGCGACAGCTCGGGCTCACGGGTGTCGTTCCACTCCGCCTGAAGCTGCCGCCGCTCGGGCAGGGTCAGCAAGGGCAGCTCGCCCACCGGCCGGTCCGGAGCCGCCGCCAGACCGGCCAGCAGCGTCTCGAAGTGCCGCTCCAGGCGCGCGATGGTCGCCGTCTCGAACAGGTCGGTGCTGTACTCGACCTCTCCGGCCAGACCCGAAGGCGTCTCCCACAGCATGACGTTCAAGTCCAACTTGGACGTGCCGTTGTCGGTGCCGAGCAGGGTGAGCGACAGGCCGGTCCCCGGCAGCTCCAGCGCCAGCGGCGCGTTCTGCAGGCTGAACAGCACCTGCACCAGGGGGTTGCGATCCAGGCTCCTCTCCGGACGCAGCTCCTCGACCAGCTTCTCGAAAGGCAGGTCCTGATGCGCATAGGCCGCCAGCGCCGTGCTCCGCACCGCGCGCAGCCACTCCCGGCTGCTCTCCTCCTCCCGCACCATCCCCCGCATCACCACCGTGTTGACGAAGAAGCCGATCAGCGGCTCCACCTCGGAGCGCTCGCGGTTGGCGACAGTGGCACCCACAGCGAGGTCGTCCTGGCCGGTGTAGCGCTGGAGCAGCAGCTCAAAGGCCGCCAGCAGCGCCATGTACAGGGTTGCGCCCTCGCTGTCGGCAAGGACCTTGAGGCCGGCCAGAGGAGCGCCGGGGAACGCCGTCCGACGGCGATGGCCGCGGCCACTCTGCACGGCTGGACGGGGCCGGTCGGTCGGCAGCTCGAGCACCGGCAGGTTGGCGAGCCGCTCCCGCCAATAGGCCAGCCCCTCCCCTTGCAGCCGCTCGCGTTGCCGGTACGCGTAGTCCGCGTACTGCACCGGCAGCTCCGGCAGTGACGGCACCTGCCCCTGGAGGAAGGCCCGGTAGAAGTCGCCCATCTCGCGGATCAGGACACCCAGCGACCAGGCGTCGGAGACGATGTGGTGCAGGGTCAGCAGCAGCACGTGGTCGCCCCCGGCGAGCCCGATCAGGGACGTCCGCAACAGCGGCCCGCGTGCCAGGTCGAACGGACGGCGCGCCTCTTCGGCTCGCAGCCGTTCCATCTCCACCTCCCTGGCCGCCGCGGGCAGAGCCTGCAGATCGATCACCGGCATGGGCAGCCGGCCCTCCGGAGCCACGATCTGGACCGGACGGCCGCCGACCGTGGCGAAGGTGGTGCGCAGGGTCTCGTGCCGCCGCACGATCGCGCCGAGGGCCTGCTCGAGGACCGCCACGTTCAAGGGGCCCCGGAGCCGGCACGCGGCAGGTACGTTGTAGAGAGCGCTGCCGGGCTGCAGCTCGTCGAGGAACCAGAGCCGCTCCTGGGAGAAGGAGAGCGGGAGGTCGCCGTCGCGCCCGATGGGGGCGATGGGCACGAGAGGAGCCGCCGCGGCCCCCTGCCGCAGCCCCGCTGCGACGAGCTCCGCCTGGAGCCCCAGGGTCTGCGCCGTAAAGAAGCTCTGCAGCGGCAGATCCAGGCCGAACACCGACTGGACGCGCGAGCGCAGCTGCGTCGCCTTGAGCGAGTGCCCGCCCAGCTCGAAAAAGCTGTCCCCCAGCCGGACGTCCTCGGTCCCGAGGAGCTCGCGCCAGAGGCTGGCGAGCCTCTCCTCCACCGGCGTGCCGGGCACCGCGCCCCGGGCCTCCCTCAAGGCGGAGCCGGGCGCCGGCAGCGCCTTGCGGTCCACCTTGCCGTTGGGAGTCAGCGGCAGGGCGTCGAGCAGCACCAGGGCCGAGGGGACCATCGGCGCCG